>NZ_JBEXLL010000069.1:0-38094 GCF_040609955.1 Nocardia sp. NPDC004568 | reverse complement strand
GTTTCGGCCTCGAAAGCGCCGCGCGAAGCGCAAGTCTCGAGGCCGAAACGGCGAGACCAAGGGGGCCTCAACCCCGCGCGCGCCAGCGCGCCAAAAACACAGACCTTTGTGAGTAGGTCCGCGCTCTCGCGTTTGTGAGTAGGTCCGCCCCCTCACCTTCCCGGTGAGGTTTGGACCCGGCCGCAGTGCTCATGCTGGCGTGGGGCGACTCCAAGCGTTACTGTGTCAATCGGTAACACAAAGGAGTGTGTCTTGATGCGTGCGACGATGCCGAAGGCCCTCACCGCCCTCGCCCAACAGATCGAGGGGCTGTTCGAGGTGCACCGTGCCGGGCTGCGCACCCGCGGCGGATACCGCGATCCCGCCTTGAATCCGCCGAGCGCCGAGCACCGGGTCATCGATGTGCGTGCCGAGGACGGCGCCCGGCTCAGGGTGCACGCGTACGGGCCGGACGACGCCCAGCCGGTGGTACTGATCCACGGCTGGACCTGCTGCCTCGAATACTGGAACCCGCAGATCAACGCCTTCGCCGGACGGTACAAGGTGATCGCCTTCGACCTGCGCGGGCACGGTGAGAGCGAATTCGGCGAACCGGACCAGCTGGACTGTCATCTGCTGGCCGACGACCTCTGCGCGGTACTGGACGCGGTGTTGCGGCCGGGGCAGCGGGCGGTACTGGTCGGGCACAGCCTCGGCGCGATGACGGTGCAGGCCTGGGCCGGGAAGTATCCACAGCGGGTGGTGGACCAGGCCGCGGCGGTCCTGCTGGCGAACACCGGGCCGCATTCGCTGGTCGCCGAGACCACGGTGGTGCCGTTCTTCAACCGGCGGCTGCCACTGCTGAACCGGGTGGTTCCGTTGCCGGCCTGGCTCGGTCGCCACGGGCTCGGCGCCCGCATCGTCTTCCCGCCGGTGGCCGTGGTGCGGTGGATCTTCGCCCGGCAGATCATGAGCCTGGCGGCGGACCCGGAGGCGATCGAGTTCGGGATGAATATCGTGCGCTCGTGCCGGTCCCGGATCCGTTCGGAGTTCGGGCTGCTGCTGGCGGAGATGGACCTCGGGGACGCGGCCCGCCAACTGGTGGTGCCGACCACGGTGGTGGCGGGCACGGCGGATGATATGACTCCGGCGGTGCACGCCGAACAGATCGCCGCCTGGCTCCGGGAAACCGGCAATCTAGTACAGTTCGTCCTGCTGCCCACCGGGCACCTGGGCAATCTGGAGGAGATCGACCGGTTCAACGCCATCCTCGATCAGGTCCTGACCTCGGTGCGTGAACCGGCCGAAGCCACCGGCTGAGTCGCTCAGGAGAACACGACGGTGCGGCGTCCGTGGACCAGCACCCGGCTCTCCAGATGCCAGCGCAGGCCGCGCGCCAGCACCACTCGCTCGATATCGCGCCCCTCGCGCACCATATCGGTCACGCTGTCGGCGTGGTCGACGCGAATGACGTCCTGTTCGATGATCGGGCCCGCGTCCAGTTCGGCGGTCACGTAGTGGCAGGTCGCGCCGATGAGTTTGACCCCGCGTACGAATGCCTGATGGTACGGGCGGGCGCCGACGAACGAGGGCAGGAAACTGTGATGGATATTGATGGCCCGGCCCGCCCAGTGTTCGCACAGTCGCTCGGGTAGGACCTGCATGAACCGGGCCAATACGACCGCGTCCGGGGAATGGGAGTCGACCAGTTCGCGGACCTGCTCGAAAGCCGGTCCGCGCTCGGCCGGGTCCTTCGGGAAGGGCACATGGTGGAACGGGATGCCGTGCGCCTCGGTGATCGCCGCGAGGTCGAGGTGGTTGCCGATCACGGCCTCGATGGTGGCCGGGAGTTCCCCGGAGGTCGCGCGGCCGAGCAGGTCGTGCAGGCAGTGTCCCTCCTTGCTCACCAACAGCACCGCGCGGCGGCGCACGCCCGAATCGTGGACCTGCCATTCGGTCTCCGGGCCGAGATCGGTGGCGACCCGCTCGAAGCGGCTGCGCAGCTCCTCCACTCCGAACGGCACGGTGGAGGCCTTGATGGACTGTCTGGTGAAGAACCAGCCGGTCTCCAGATCGGAGTGGTAGCCGGCCTCCACGATCGAGCCCCCGAATTCGGCGATGAACGAGGTGATGGCGGCAATGATGCCGGGGCGGTCGGGACAGCCCAGGGTCAGTACGTATTGCCGGCCGTCGGGAGTGGCAGCTGCGGAAACCATGAGGTCATCCTGACAGGGAGCCCGGCGGACGGAGAGCGCGACTCCGCGGTTGCGGCCGGCAGGGCCGCGGGGGGACCGGCCGGCCGCCGCGCAGCGGCACGGTCACAACTCGTAGAAGGGTTCGGCGTAACGGAATTCGCCGATTATCTGGGAGTCGTAGGCGCTCAACGGCCGGATCTGGAAGTGGCTGGCCCATTCGGGCCGGTCGGGGACCAGACCCAGCCGCTCGGCCGGCTGGAAGCCGAACCGGGGGTAGTAGTCGAGGCTGCCGAGCAGACCGACGAGTGGTTCGTCCAGGGCGTCCGCGGCACCGAGCGCGGCATGCATCAGCGCCGAGCCGACGCCACGGCTCTGCAGGTCGGGCAGCACCCCGAGGGGGCCCAGCGCCAAGACGGGGAACGGCCCCACGGTGGCCCGGGTGACGCAGACATGTCCGACCACGGTCTCACGGTCGACCGCCACCATGGACAGGGTCGGAATCCATCCCGGATCGGTGCGCAGACGAGCCAGTAGCGCGACCTCCGGCGGCGCCTCGCCCGGGGCGACCGTGCCGCCCGCGGGGCCATCCGCCGCATAGTGCGGTGCGAAGGCGCTACGGTGCACGGCTGCGACAGCGTCGGCGTCGACGGCTCGTTCGCGGCGGATCAGCAACATCGTCCTCTCGTCGGAAGGCGATACGAGTGTGCGCGAGGAGCCCGAGGCGCGCAACGGAATTCGCCCGCGGTGTGCCAGACTTTCGTCCCATGGCCGATTCCAAGTCGCTGACCAGGTCCGAGGTGGCCGCAATGATCGACCACACACTGCTCGCCCCGGAGGCGACGAGCGCGGATGTTACCGCCTTGGTGGCCGAGGCCCGGGAACTCGGCGTGTACGCGGTGTGCGTTTCGCCGTCCGTGCTGCCGATACAGGCTCCGGGCCTGGCGGTGGCGACCGTCGCGGGATTCCCCTCCGGAAAGCACCATTCGCTGGTGAAAGGGGCGGAGGCCCGGCTCGCGGTGGACCAGGGGGCGGGCGAGGTCGATATGGTCATCGATATCGGTGCGGCGGTCGCGGGTGATTTCGACGCGGTACTCGCCGATATCATCGTCGTGCGCGAGGCGATCTCGGAACGCGCGCTGCTGAAAGTGATCATCGAATCCGCCGCGCTGTCCGACGAGGCGATCGTCGAGGTGTGCCGCACGGCCGAGCGGGCGGGCGCCGATTTCGTGAAGACTTCCACCGGTTTCCATCCCGCCGGTGGTGCCGATGTACGCGCGGTGCGGTTGATGGCCGAGACCGTCGGCGGGCGGCTGGGAATCAAGGCGAGCGGCGGTATCCGTACCGCCGACGCGGCCGCCGAGTTGATCGCGGCGGGCGCCACCCGCCTCGGGCTCTCCCGATCCCGGGACGTGCTGGACGGGTTCCCCGCCTGACGGTTCGCGGCGCTCAGCAGCTCGCATCGCCTTCGGCGGCGGGCAGTTCGGTGGGGCCACCCCGCAGGTCCACCTGGATACCGTCGGCGGTGACCCGCAGGTCGGTCGGTTGCAGGCCCATCGGGTATGTCTGCAGGCTCTCGGTCATCAGGTCGACCACCCCCTGGGCCAGATCGTCGGGCACTCCGATGCCGAGGAATTGCGCCTGGGCCACATCGATATCGACTGTGCCGTCCTGGATCCGCGGGGTGAGTTGCATGGCTCCGAAACCGCCGAGCACCTTCATGGTGAGCTGTCCGGTGTCGGGATCGGACTGCACATCGCTGACCAGGCCATCAAGTGTCTGGGAGATCCCGGAGTTGCTCCAGCTGACGTCGGCGTCCGAGCTGCCGACCGAGCTGCCGCTGTTGCTCCCCTTGGCCATCTGGATATTGTGGAACTGGGCGTGGACCTGCATATCGACGGCCGGGCCGAATTCGCCGCCCACGCTGTCGACGTCCATTCGCGAGAGCTTCCCGTCCAGCCAGGTGACGAGGAGGGGTTTCGCGCCGAAGCCGACATCGATCTGGGAGCCCATCTCTTTTTCGAACTGCGAACTGATGCAGCCCGCGATCCGGTGTCGCGCATAGGCCTCGCCGCCGATCAACGCCGCCACCACGAGCACGATCACGGTGAGTACGGCGATCACGACGGTCCGGCGGCCGACCTTCGGTGCAGGCAGGGACTTGGTGGACATGGTTGAGATTCTTCACGATGATTCTGTGCCGGCTCTGTGGGGCGGTTATGGGCAGACGGTGAAGGTTGCGACGTCAGCGGGGGTCGGAGGCTCGAATTTGTGATATGGATCACAAATTTTGTTCCGCCTGTCCGGCGGGCGCGACCATCCGCCACGGGACGCTGAGCACATTGTCGCGCAGCCGGCGGCGGAAATCGTGTACCGGAAAACCCTGCGCCCGCAGCAGGTCGGCCGCCGCGCGCCAGCGCACCCGTGGTCCGAAGACGGCCAGCGGTGCGGTGTGTGCCCACGCCCGGTCGGCCGCGCCTAGCAGGTCGTGCACCCGTTCGCCGGGCACATTGCGGTGGATCAGTGCCTTCGGCAGACGTTCGGCGAGATCGGAGGGACGCTCGACGGTGAACGGATCCCACGCGAGGGTCAGAGTGCGCGGACCCGAGCGGTCCAGAACCACCCAGGCGCATCGGCGGCCGAGTTCGTCACAGGTGCCCTCGACCAGCAGTCCGCCCGGCGCGAGACCGCCCAGCACGGTGTCCCATGCCTGCGCGACGGCGGACTCCGGATACTGACGCAGCACATTGAACGCGCGGACCAGCACCGGTCGCAGTCCGGCCAGTTCGAACCCGCCCCTGGCGAAAACGACGCCGTCGCGGGCGGGGACGACCCGGGCGGGGTCGATCTCCAGTCCGACCACCCGTACATCGGGGCGGACCGTACGCAACCGCGCGGCCAGTTCCAGTGTCGTCCACGGCTGCGCCCCGTACCCGAGGTCCACCACGAGCGGATCGGCGGCACCGCGCAGCACCTCGGCGATCCGCGGATCACCGGTCAGCTGGCGGTCACTGCGGCGGAGTCGATTGGTCCCGGTCGTGCCCCGGGTGACGGTGCCGAGCGGAACACTCAGCCGGCCGGTTTTTGCTCGTCCAGCCATTTCTGGGTCACTTCGGCCTCGGCGCGGAACAGATCCACCAGGTTCACCAGCATGAGCTGCTCGAGTCGCGGTCCGACCATCGGAATGAACACTTTCGCCTCCGAGGACATCCGCATGGTGCACCCGGTGTCGGTGGGGAACAGGCGGGTGGTGCCGGTGAGACTGCCGGGCCCGGCCGGGATGGACGCCGAATACTTGCCCTCCACCTCCGGCCCGAACGGTCCGAAGCTCTCCTTGCGGGTGATGACCATATCCTTGCGCATCACCGACTGCGCGATCTCCGGCAGCGTCTCGCGCGGCAGGATGTGGTGCAGCACCACCTCGATACCGTCCTCGTTCGCATCGAGGCTGATGACCTCGTTCGGCGAGTACTTCCGCATCTCGACCATCCGGGCCTCCCAGTAGTCCCGGTTGGTCAACGCCGCGTACAGCTCTTTGGTGGTGTGCAGCGGGTAGCGGGCGGAGTAGTCCAGTCGGCGAGCCATGCGCGGTAGGTTACCGTCCGTATTCTCCGGTTCCGTGGGAGGCCGGGTCGCCCCGGCTCGCATGCGACGGTGGGAGCGGACGGCGGGCCGCTACGGCTGTCCGGCGATCCAGGTATCGGTGAACTCGGTCTCCTCGGCGAGCAGTTGGGTGAGCCGTTCCCCGATGGCCTCCTCGATCTTGCGGCCGAACAGCGGAACCTTCACCTCGATCGTGCCGGAGATCTCGGCGACCGCGCCGGCGGGTTCGTCGGTGGCGGTGATGGAGCCGCGGACCTCGGCCGGAGCCCCCTCGACCCGCGCCTCGAAACTCCCGGTGGTGCCGGCCCAGAGTTCGGTGCGGGGAATGATCAGGTCGCCGGGACGGACAGCGGTGATGGCGGGCGGCAACAGATCGGCGGGGATGGACTGGACGACCTCGACCCGTACCTGCTCACCCTCGACGGACAGCGAGACGAACCGGGCGTCGGGCCCGCCCACCGCGGCGATCCGGTCCTTCCAGTACTGCTCGGTGCGAAATGCCTCGCGCACCGCCGCGACCGGATGAGAGTAGCGAGCCGTATACGCCAGCGCTGTAGCCATGACCGAACACGCTACCGTCTGGTCGTGCGAACTTCTCGGGCTGTCCCTGCGGACGAACTGCGGCAGATGCTGGCCGGAACGGGCGCGATCGTGCGGTCGGCGGTACCGCTGGCGGAGCTGACCACGCTGCGGGTCGGCGGCCCGGCCACGGTCGCCGACTGCGCCACCACCGAGTCGCTGGTGGCGACGGTGCGCGCGCTCGACGCCGCCGAGGTGCCGGTGCTGCTGGTCGCCGGCGGTTCGAACCTGCTGGTCTCCGACGACGATGTGGCGTCGGTGGTGGTTCGTGTCGCGACCGAAGAAGTCGAATTCGCGGCCGGCAGCGTTATAGCGGAGGCGGGCGCGAACTGGGACGGTGTGGTGGCCGCGAGTGTGCGGGCCGGGTTCGGCGGGCTGGAGTGCCTGTCCGGGATCCCCGGGTCGGCGGGGGCCACCCCCGTGCAGAATGTGGGCGCCTACGGCGTCGAGGTCGACCGGCTGCTGCGCCGGGTGCGGTTACTGGACCGGGCCACCGGGGAGATCGACTGGGTGACCCCGGACGCTCTCGCCTTCGGCTACCGGACCAGTCGGTTGAAACACAGCGACGCGGCGGTGGTGCTGGCGGTGGAGTTCACGCTGCGCCCCGACGGTACGAGCGCGCCCCTGCGCTACAAGGAGCTCGCACAGCGACTGGGTGCCACGGAAGGGGAGACCAGGCCCGCCGCGGCCGTCCGCGAAACCGTGCTCGGGCTGCGGGCGGGGAAAGGAATGGTGCTCGATCCCGCCGACCACGACACCTGGAGCGCCGGGTCGTTCTTCACCAACCCGGTCGTGCCCGACGCCGAGGTGGACCGGGTCCTGGCGGCCATCCGCGACCGGCTCGGCGATGTGCCGGTGCCCACCTATCCGGGGGTCGGCGGGGTGAAATTATCCGCGGGCTGGCTGATCGAGCGCGCCGGCTTCGCCAAAGGCTTCCCGGGGCCGGACGCGCCCGCGCGGCTGTCCACCAAACACACCCTCGCCTTGACCAACCGCGGTGACGCCACGACCGCCGATGTCGTCGCGCTCGCCCGGACGGTTCGGGACGGGGTGGCGGAGCGGTTCGGGGTCGTACTGGTGCCGGAACCGGTCACCGTGGGGGTGGAGCTGTAACCGACGCCGGATGCCTGACCGCTTCGGTGAGCACGTTACCCACAGGCACCGTGAAGCCACTGGTCCTCGGCCCGGGCAATGTTCCGGTGATCACCGACCCCGCCGAGGCCGCGGCGGATATTCCGCTGACCGCGTTGTCGGCGATAACGCACGCCGCCGACCCGCGTATCAATGCCATACTGAAGGCGCTGGCCACCGCACTGCGCGGAGAGGACGCCGACGATCTCGCGATCTTCGGTGAACTGACCGAACTCGGCCTCGGCAATACCCCGGCCGCAGACATCTGGAGACAACTGATGACCGTGGACCTGTCGTTCTTCCGTTCCCCCACCGCTGAGAGGCTTCGCGCCGAGGGGCGTTCCGAAGGGCGTTCCGAGGGTATCGCCGGCAGCATCCTGCGTGTTTTGGAGCGGCGCGGCCTGGCGGTCGACGACGAGACGCGACAGCGTATCCGGACATGTTCGGATGTCGAGGTGCTGCAGTGCTGGCTCGATCGCGCGGTGGTAGCCGAGACGGCGGACGAGCTCTTCGCCTGATCGGTACGTGCGCATGGCGGACCGCACGGCCGTCACGTCGGCGCGACTCGGGTCGTGCGCGCCGGGTGCCGGAGGCACGGCGAGTTTCCGGACACCGGGGCTGCCCGGACCTCTCGGGAAGCGGATAGTCGCTCAGGTGCGGCGGGCGAAGCGGCCCGGGTCGGCCTGGTCGCGGGGTTTGACGATGATCTGGTCCAGGTTGACGTGCGAGGGGCGGCTCGCGGCGAAGGCCACGATCTCGGCGATGTCCTGGGCGACCAGCGGGTCTATGCCCTGGTAGACCGCGGCCGCGCGGTCGGTGTCGCCGTCGAAGCGGACCAGGGAGAATTCGGTCTCCACCGCGCCGGGCGCGATTTCGGTGAGCCGGACCGGTTGTCCGAGGAGTTCGCCGCGCAGCGTCCGGTGCAGGACGGCCTGCGCGTGTTTGGCCGAGGTGTAACCCGAACCGTTGTCGTAGGCGTGGAAGGCGGCGACCGAGGTGATGGTGACGATGAGGCCGTCGCCGGAGGCGATCAGTTTCGGCAGCAGCGCCTTGGTCATCCGCAGGGTGCCCAGGACGTTGGTCTCCCACATCCAGCGCCAGTCGTCGAGGTCGGCCTCGGCGACCGTGGCCAGGCCCTTGGCGCCGCCGGCATTGTTGACCAGGACGTTCGCGGTCTCGATCGCGTCGGTGAAGGCGCGGACCGATTCGTCTGAGGTGACATCGAGTTCCACCGCCGTGCCGTCGATCTCGTCGGCCAGCGCCCGCAGCCGGTCGACCCGGCGGGCACCCACGTATACGTGGTACCCCTGTTTCGCGAGTTCCCGGGCGGTGGCTTCGCCGATACCCGAGCTGGCCCCGGTGACAACAGCGGTGCGAGTGCTCATGACCCCGATCCTATGATGCGCTCATGGCTATACGGGAAGCGCGCAGTGCGGACGGGACCGGCATCGTCTACCGGACAGGCGGCCCCGCGGACGCGCGGCCGCTGGTGCTGGTGCACGGCTGGTCGGCGGATCTGCGCTGCTGGGGTCGGGTGTTCGACGATCTCGCCACCGATTTCCGGGTGGTGGCTGTCGATCTGCGGGGGCACGGATACTCGGATGCCCCCGTCTCGGGCTACGACGACTCGAAGAACTGGGCCGCCGATATCGCCGCGGTGCTGGCCGCCGAATCGATCGACTCCGCTGCGCTGTTGCTGGGGTGGTCCTACGGCGGGATCGTGATCAGCGACTATCTCGCCGAGTACGGCACCGGCGCGGTCGCCGGCGTCGTCTATACCGGGGCCATGGCCAATATCGGCCGGGGGGTGCCGGGTGCCGAGGTCGGGGAGTCGATGCAGCAGGCGATCCCCAGCGTGTTCGAGGAGAGCCCGGGCCGGGCGGTGCGCGGTTTCTCCGCCTTCGGGAACGCCAACACCGGACCGGGCACGGACAAGGGGCCGGACGCGCAACGGTTGTTCGGCGCGAGCCTGGCGACGCCGCCGTTCGTGCGGAAGGCCCTGTTCTACCGCTCGGTGGACAATACGGAGACCTTGCGCACTCTCGACGTTCCCGTTCTGGTGCTGCACGGTTCGGCGGATCCGGTGGTGCCGGTGGCCGACGGGCGCTATATCGCCGCGACCGCGCCGCTGGGCCGGGCCTCGATCTGGGAAGGCGCTCAGCACGGGCTGTTCATCGAGGATCCGGCGCGGTTCTCGGACGAGATCCGCAAGTTCGCCGCCGACTGCGATGCGAAGTCCTGATTGTCCGTGACGAGCGCTTTCACCGGTCTGTCCGGCTCGGCTCCCGGTGGCGGCGACGGCACGCCGCAGCCCGCGGGAGGTGCCGAATCCGCCAGGTGTGATCACTTTCACGACCGGGGAAGGACGGGCCGGGCTGCCGCGTTGCACCGTGCAGTATGGACATCGTGAGTCAACGCCCGGACCGACGGCCGAACCGTATCGCCGTACTGACGGTGCACACCTCACCACTGGCACAGCCCGGTACGGGCGATGCCGGCGGCATGAACGTCTATGTGCTCCAGACCGCTCTCCAGCTGGCCCGGCGGGGGACCGAGGTGGAGATCTTCACCCGTGCCACCTCCTCCGATCTGCCGCCGGTGCAGGAAGCCGCGCCCGGGGTCCTGGTGCGCAATGTGGTCGCCGGGCCGTTCGAGGGTCTGGACAAACACGATCTGCCGACCCAGCTGTGTCCGTTCACCGCGGAGGTGCTGCGCCAGGAAGCCCGGCACCTGCCCGGCTACTACGACCTGGTGCATTCGCACTACTGGCTGTCCGGGCAGGTGGGCTGGCTCGCCCGGGACCGGTGGCGGGTCCCGCTCGTGCACACCGCGCATACGTTGGCCGCGGTGAAGAACGCGGCCCTCGCCGAGGGCGATTCCCCCGAACCTGCCACCCGGGAGATCGGGGAGAAACAGGTCATCGCCGAGGCCGACAGGCTCACCGCCAACACCGGGCGGGAAGCGCGTGACCTGGTGGAACTGTACGGTGCGCTGCCCGACCGGATCGATATCGTGCCGCCGGGGGCGGATCTGACCCGGTACCGCCCGGGCGACCGGGCGGTAGCGCGTACCGAGCTCGGCTTGTCCGGGCACGAGGAGATCGTGGCCTTCGTGGGCCGGATCCAGCCGTTGAAGGCGCCCGATGTGCTGGTGCGGGCGGTCGCCGAGGCGCTGCGGCGGCGGCCGGGCCGGCCGCTGCGCGCCCTGATCGTCGGCGGTCCCTCGGGCACCGGCCTGGAGCGCCCGGACGCGCTCATCGAACTGGCCGCCGAACTCGGGATCGCCGACCATGTCACCTTCCTGCCGCCGCAGCCGCCCGACCGGCTGGTGCAGGTGTACCGGGCCGCCGACCTGGTCGCCGTACCGAGCTACAACGAATCCTTCGGGCTCGTCGCACTGGAGGCGCAGGCGAGCGGGACCCCGGTGCTGGCGGCCGCGGTCGGTGGGCTGGGCACCGCGGTCCGGCACGAGCACAGCGGCCTGCTGGTGGCCGGGCACCGCACCCCGGACTGGGCCGGTGCGCTGGAATACCTGCTCGACGACCCGCGGCGGTTGCGGACGCTGGGTACGCAGGCCGTATCGCACGCGGCGGCCTTCTCCTGGGCGCATACGGCCGAGAAGCTGCTGGACAGCTATACCGCCGCGCTCACCGGAACCGGTCACGCTCCCGCTATCCTCGGCGAGAGCCAGGCCAGATCGCGGGCGCTGTGGCGGCGCCGGACGGGAGTGCGCAGATGAGCGAGGCATCGGCCACCGCGCGGGTCATCGAGGAGACACTGCGGGACCGCGAGATCGAATACACCCATCCCGGCGACGAGGTGTTCGTCGCCGTGCTTCCGGGTGAGCGGAAACTGAAGACCAATGTGATGCTGACCGTCGGGGCGCACGGGGTGCGTTTCGAATCGTTCGTGTGCCGTAAGCCGGACGAGAATTTCGAAGGCGTCTACAAGTATCTGCTGCGGCGCAATCGGCGGCTCTACGGTGTCGCCTACACCATCGACAAATTGGGCGATATCTATCTGGTGGGCCGCGCGGCATCCCACGCGGTGACGGCCGAGGAACTGGACCGGATCTTCGGCCAGATCCTCGAGGCGGTGGACGGGGATTTCAATACGCTGCTCGAGCTCGGTTTCGCCGAATCCATTCGCAAGGAATGGAAGTGGCGGGTCTCGCGCGGTGAATCACTGAAGAATCTGCGTGCCTTCGAGCATCTGGTCGATTCGGCCGATTCGAACTGATCTGCGGTCAGTGGGAACCGACGCGCTCGATCAGGTCGAGCAGTTCGGTCCGCCGGTGCCGGAGATCGTCGAGTTTGCCGTCCAAGGCGGTGAGTTCGGCGCGCAGCGTGGGTTCCATACACGGCTCGACATCATCGGCACCGCCGCAGGCGCAGTCGAGCACATCGTTGATCACCCGTATCGGTAGCCCGGCGGCGAGCAATCGGCGGATCCGGTCGACGTCACGGATCGCGGTCTCGGGATAGCGGCGGTATCCGTTCGCGGTCCGTTCCGGCGTCAGCAGCCCGCGTTCCTCGTAGTAGCGGAGCAACCGCTGACTCGTCCCGGTCGCCGCCGCGAGTTCGCCGATACGCATGCAGTCCTCCTCGTCGCCGCTGTGGTGGAACAACCACGGCCGGGCCCCGGTGATTCCGGTATTGACCTTCACACCGTGTGAATGTGGACGGTTGAGGTCATGCGAACCGATTTTCTTGTGGACAGCGGGCGCCGGGTGCGGCGCATCGGCCTCGGCACCATGCGGATGGCGGATCGGCCCGATCAGCGTGGCGGTCCCACCGCGCCCATCTGGGCGCCGCCCACCGACCGAGCAGAGCTGATCGGCTTTCTGCGGGGCGCCGTGGAGGCGGGCGTGGACATGTTCGACACCGCCGATGCCTACGCGCTCGGCGCGGGTGAGGACTTGCTGGCCGAGGCCCTCGCACCGGTCCGGTCGGAAGTGATCATCGCGACCAAGATCGGCAACACGCGTCCCTCACCGCAGGAGTGGGTTCCGGTAGGCCGCCCGGAATTCCTGCGCCAGCAACTGGAAATGAGCCTGCGGCGATTGCGCACCGATCGGATAGATCTGCTCTACCTGCACCGAATCGATCCGACGGTGCCGCTTGCCGACCAACTCGGCGTCCTCGACGAGGCCCGGCAGCTCGGGAAGGTCGGCGCGATAGGAATCTCCGGTGTGAATGCCACGCAACTCGCGCGGGCGCGGGCGCTCGCTCCGATCAGCGCGGTCCAGAACAACTACAGCATCGGCGACCGCACCCACCACGATATCGTCGAGCTCACCCGGGCCGCGGGCATCGCCTTCGTCGCGTATTTCCCGCCGATGCTCGGTGCCGCGGCCGACGACCCACGAGTCGCCGAGATCGCCGCCGCGCACGGTGTTTCGATCACCAGGCTCGCGCTGTCCTGGTTGCTGCATCGCGGCGACCACGTACTCGCGATTCCGGGCACCACGCACCCGGCGCATCTGAAGGACAATCTGGCCGCAGCCGAACTCGAACTCGGAGCCGGCGAGATCACCGCGCTCGATTCGGTATTCGAGGAGACCCGATGACCGTTCATATCGCCCAGCTCGACGGGCGTCACGCGACCGCGGCGGAGTTGGCGCCCCTGGCGTTCGCCGGATACGCCCATTTCACCGCGGCGCAGGTGCGTGACGGCCGGATTCGCGGCCTCGACTTGCATCTCGATCGGCTCCGGGACGCTTCCGAGTACTTCTTCGGGCGGGCGCTACCGGACGACCGGGTCGGTGGATATCTCCGCGCCGCGCTGGACGCGAGCCCGGCCGATGTCTCGCTGACCGCCACCGTCTTCTCCCGGCCGGGCGAGTTCGTGGCGGCCGACGACGCGCTGTCGGTGTTGGTGCGCACCGGACCGCCCGCGTCCGGCCCTACGGGCCGCTGGCGTTGGCGGCCGTGGAATACGAGCGTCCGGTGGCCCGGGTGAAGCACGTCGGCGAAGTGGCCAAGACCTACTACCTGCGCAGAGCTGTCGCACAGGGGTTCGACGACGCGGCGTTCGTCGATCGCGCGGGCCGTTTCAGTGAGGCGACCATCTGGAACCTGGCGTTCTGGGACGGTGACTCGGTGGTCTGGCCCGAGGCGGAGATGCTGCTCGGCACCACGATGGGCATCGTGCGCAGGCAACTCGAACGGCTCGGTGTGCCGCAGCGGACCGCGCCGGTGACCCCCGGCGCGGTGGCCGGTCTGGCGGGGGCGGTGGTCATGAATTCGTGGACGCCCGCGGTGCCCGTCCACCGGATCGGGACCACCGAGCTGCCGCCGGCACCCGATTTCGCGGAGTTGCTGCACCGTGCCTACTCGGCGGAGCCGCCGGTCTCGCCCTGAACCGGGAATGAACCGGCCGGGGGCGCGGTAGAAGAACACATGAGACTCGACGATTCCGCTCGCGCGTTCATCGGCGCCGGTGCCGACGCGACGCTGGTCACCCTGAATCCGGATGGAAGTCCGCAGGTCAGCGTCGTGTGGGTGGCGCTACAGGACGGTCCGGACGGAGACGAACTGGTCGCCGCGCACCTGAGCGAACACCGCAAGGTCCGTAATGTGCGTCGTGATCCCCGGGTGGCGGTCACCATTCTGGCCGCGGAGAAAGGTGAGGTCATGCGGCCGTTCCTGGCGATCACCGGGACGGCGCGCATTGTCGAGGGCGGGGCTCCGGAGCTGTTGACCGAACTCGCGAAGACGCTGGCGAGCCCCGGCGCGGCTTTCCCACCACCGGATGCCCCACCCGGCTTCCTCACCCGGATCCGGATCGACAAGGTGAGCGGTATCGGTCCCTGGGCCTCCTGAGCGCCGACCGCGCACGCACCCGGGCCGCGGGATCGCCGAACACGGTCGCCGATGAGTGACAATCACCTTCGGCGGATCGGATCTTCGGGAGGCACGGTGGCGGTTCTGGCGCTGGATATCGGGGCGACGAAGTTCGCCGCCGGGCTGGTGGACCGTGCGGGCGGCGTCGGGGCGGTGCGGCGGGTGCCGGTGCCGGCCGACAGAGTGTGGCAGGCGTGCGCCGGACTGCTCCGCACGGTAGCGGCCGGTGCCGCGGTGACGGCGGTCGGGATCGGATCGGCCGGCCCGGTGGATGTTCCGGCCGGTATCACCCGCGCACTCAATATTCCCGAGTGGCGCGACGGGTTCGCGATCGTCGCGGCGGTGGCCGAGCTGTTTCCCGGCGCCACCGTGCGTTTCGCCCTCGACGGCGCGTGTCTGGCATTGGCCGAACAGCGTTCGGGTGCCCTGCGCGGGCTCCGGAACGGGCTGGCGATGACCGTATCGTCGGGGATCGGCGGCGGCATCCTGGTCGACGGCCGGGTATCGGTGGGGCGCACCGGCAACGCCGGGCATATCGGTCATCTCGTGGTCCCCGGGTGGGATGTGCCGTGCGCGTGCGGCGGTCACGGCTGCCTGGAAGCGGTGGCGAGCGGAATGTCGTCGGCGCGGTGGGCGCGGGAGCAGGGTTGGACCGGCGCGACCGGCGCGGACCTCGCGCGCGACGCCCGGGCCGGCGACGCCATCGCGCGGGACGCGTTGGCGCGGGCCGGTACCGCGCTGGGGACGGCGATCAGCTCCGCGGCCGCGCTGCTCGATGTGGACACGGTGGTGGTCGGTGGTGGTTTCGCGGCATCGGGGGAACTGCTGTGGGCGCCGCTGCGGGCCGCGGCCGCGCGGCACGCGGGTCTGGATTTCATCCGGCGGCTGCGGGTGGAGCCGTCCCGTCTCGCGGAGGGCGCGACGCTGCACGGCGCGGCCGTACTCGCCGCAGGTTTGTCCGAGTCGGCGTAGCGGGTGGTGGGCCGTCGGCCGCCCCGAGGGGTACGCGCGGCCGGTACCGGGCCATGGCAGGATGGCCCGCATGACGAACACCCTCGTTTTGCTGCGCCACGGCGAGAGCGAATGGAACGCCCTGAACCTGTTCACCGGCTGGGTGGACGTGCATCTCACCGACAAGGGCGTCGCCGAGGGCAAACGGGCCGGTGAACTCCTGGCCGAGCACGGCATCGCGCCCGATATCGTCTACACCTCGCTG
Organism: Nocardia sp. NPDC004568; assembly: GCF_040609955.1. NCBI lineage: Bacteria > Bacillati > Actinomycetota > Actinomycetes > Mycobacteriales > Nocardiaceae > Nocardia > Nocardia sp. NPDC004568. Next base: position 22,550 of record NZ_JBEXLL010000069.1, on the reverse strand, counting down.
CTGCGCCGCGCGATCTCGACCGCGAACATCGCCTTGGACGCCGCGGATCGGCACTGGATCCCGGTGGTGCGGGACTGGCGCCTCAACGAACGCCACTACGGCGCGCTACAGGGAAAGAACAAGGCCCAGATCCGTGACGAGTACGGCGAGGACCAGTTCATGCTGTGGCGGCGCAGCTACGACACCCCGCCGCCGCCGATCGAACTCGACGACGAGTACAGCCAGGCGGGCGATCCGCGCTACGCGGATATCGAGGTCCCGCGTACCGAGTGCCTGCTCGATGTGGTGAACCGGATGGTCCCGTACTGGGAGTCGACCATTTCGCGGGAACTGCGCGGCGGAAAGACCGTGCTGGTCGCGGCGCACGGTAATTCATTGCGCGCGCTGGTCAAACATCTCGACCGGATCTCGGACGAGGATATCGCCGGACTGAACATTCCCACCGGTATTCCGCTGCGCTACGAATTGGACGACGATCTGCGTCCGATTCGGCCCCGGGAGTACCTGGATCCGGAGGCCGCGGCCGCTGGTGCGGCCGCCGTCGCGAGCCAGGGCGGCAAGTAACCCGATCCACGGCGCCGCGACCCGAAACGGGTTGCGGCGCTTTTTCGTACGGGTCCGGAAAATCGTCGGATCCTGTGACCGGAAACCGAATACGCCGATTCTCGTTGTGCTGCAACACGGCCCCGGTACGGAATCGCCGGAAAGGCCTGTTGCCGCCCCGGTCCGAATCTCATTACCCGCCGGTAACACTGTGTAAGCTCTCGGACATCCGATCAGTCCGAGAGATGGATCACGACCGATGAAGTTTGTGATACGAGCCACGGTGGCACTGGCCGCCACGGTGCTGCTGGCACCGCTGCTCGGCGGCAGTGCCGGTGCCGCGCCCGCGGTCTCCGGTCCCGACGGCGGAGCGGCCGGGGCGCAGTGGGCCGCCACCCATGACGGACCCCAGCAGTACCCCGGTATCGACATCACCTGGGATGTGCCGATCACCATGAGCGACGGCACAGTCCTGAAGGCGAATGTCTACCGCCCCGCCGACGCCGCCTCCCGGCCGGTCGACACCCGGCTGCCCGTACTCGTCGAGATGACGCCGTACACGAAACTGGTCGCGAACCTGATCGACCACATGGGGTCGGTGCCGGGGCTCTCCGACGCGGTCTCCCAGCTGGCCCGGGATATCGATATGACCGGCACCCCGCTGTCCGGCCTGACCGATCTCACCAAGGCGCTCGGCGGTGGGGCCATGCGTAATTTCGCGGTCGACCGGCAACTGGTGAAGAGCGGTTACGTCCAGGTGGTGGTGGATGTCCGCGGGACCGGGTTCTCCCAGGGGGTCTGGGATATGTTGCGGCAACGCGAGCAGGCCGACACGGTGGAGGTCATCGACTGGGCATCGCGCCAGCAGTGGTCGGACGGGCAGGTCGGGATGACCGGCATGTCCTATTCCGGGATCAACCAGCTGCAGGCCGCCGAGAAACACCCGCCGGCGCTGAAGGCCCTGTTCCCTGTGGTGCCGGGGAGCGACCTGGCGCAGGACGTGCTCATGCCCGGCGGGGGCTTCGGCTTCGCCTTCATCCCGCTGTGGATGACACTGATCAACGCGACCAAGTGGGTGCCGGATGTGCAGTCGATGGTGAACGGCACCTTCGATCAGCGGTGGCTGAGCGACCGGCTGGCCTCACCGTTCACCTACCTGGACGTGTTCCTCAACGCCTACACCACACCGCGCGTGGAGGATCTCGATCCGCGGTTGCAGGAGATGATCCGGGGCGACAGTCCCGACCGGCAGGCCTGGCTGGGCGATCCCGCGCAGATCGAGGTCCCGACCTTCGTGACCGGGGGCTGGCACGATCTGTTCACCTACTCCGAGTCCCAGGTCTACAACGCCATGCCGCTGCCCCCGGGGCAGAAGCAGTTGCTGATGGGCGATACCTATCACATCAATTCCGGTAGCGAATCCGGTCGGCCCGGGCTGCCGCCGCGCCTGGACGTACTGCAGCGCGCCTGGTTCGACAAATGGCTCAAGGGCATCGACAACGGCATCGATCGGTACGGTCCGGTGACATTGCGCCAGCAGGGCGGCGGCTGGGTGACCCGCGACGGGTTCGGCGAGAGCGCGCCGGCGGATCAGGCGGCCGAGTACCGGCGGATGTACCTCTCGGCCGCGCCCAGCGGCACCGGCGGGCACAGCGTGCACGACGGTTCGCTGGTGGCCGCCGCCGACAGTTCCGCCCGGCTGACCGTCGCGCCGGGACTCACCGGTCTGTGTTCCAACGACGGTGGGCAGGCGACCGCGGGTGTGGTCGCGGTGATCAACGCCTGTGGCGCGGACTCCCGGATCCAGGAGTCGAACGGGTTGACCTTCACCAGTGCACCGGTGACCGAGGCGGTGGAGATCTCCGGACCGATGGCCGTGCATCTGCAGACGGTGCAGGACGCGGCCGACGGCTACTGGTCGGTGACGGTCAACGATGTGGCGCCCGACGGGCAGTCCCGGGTGCTGTCCTCCGGCCAGCTGATGGCTTCGCTGCGCGAGATCGATGATTCCCGGAGCAGTCGGTCGGCCAACGGCGACTACACCGACCCCAGGCCGTACACCACGCTCGAGAACCGGCGGCTCACGGTGCCCGGGGAGGTGACCACACTCGATATCGCGGTGCCCGCCATCGAAGCGAAGCTGGAACCCGGGCATCGGCTGCGGGTCGATGTCTACGCGGGCAACGCGCCCAAGGGCGTGCCGCCGCTGCCGATGCTTCTCGACACCGGGCTGAAGCCGCAGCACGTTCAGCTCGACCCGGACCGGCCGAGCTTCGTGAACCTGCCGGTGCGTGGTGATCCCGGTTGGTGAACGGCGACTGTTCGCCGGCGCGCCGGCGCGTGCGGGGATGATTCCCCGGGGCTCGGCCCGGCGCGGTGCCTCGCTCGACACGAACCCCCTTGTGTCCCAGACGCAATGGGGTTCGTCGGCGTTTCCGGGCCGGGAACACGCCCGGGAAGATCGAAACCTGTTCGCTGCCGAACAACACGTAAACGTCCGGCGAACGACGACGTAATCGCCCGTGACCTGCACGAAACTTCACCGACCCAGGGTTTGTTCACGCGTCGTCGACCGTACGATTCTTGATGTGAGCGTTCCCCAGGCCGTACTGCTGGCAGTCCTGGCGGCTGTTGTCGGACTGGCCGTCGGTGGCCTCGTCATCCCCTATATGAACGCCCGGCAGGCGCAGCGCCGGCAAGCCGACTCCGGCCTCACCATGTCGCAGGTGCTGGACCTGATCGTGCTGGCCTCGGAAAGCGGTATCGCGGTGGTGGACGAATACCGCGATGTCGTACTGGTCAACCCGCGCGCCGAAGAACTCGGTCTGGTCCGCAACCGGCTGCTCGACGAACGGGCGTGGGTGGCGGTGGAGAAGGTCCTGGCCACCGGCGAAACAGCGGAATTCGACCTCACGGCGGAGAAACCGACCCCCGGCCGGGGGCGGATCGCGGTCCGCGGCCTCGCACGGCCGCTGTCCCCGGAGGAGACCAGCTTCACGGTGCTCTTCGCCGACGACGATTCCGAGCAGGCCCGGATGGAGGCCACTCGCCGCGATTTCGTCGCCAATGTGAGTCACGAGTTGAAGACCCCGGTGGGAGCGATGAGTCTGCTGGCCGAGGCGCTGCTGGAGACCGCGGACGACCCCGACGCGGTCCGGCATTTCGGCCAGCGCGTACTGGCCGAATCCAGCCGTCTCGGCAAGATGGTCACCGAACTGATCGCACTGTCCCGGCTGCAGGGTGCCGAGAAGCTCCCCGAACTCGAGGTCGTCGATGTCGACACGGTGGTCAATCAGGCGGTGGACCGGTCGCGGACCGCGGCCGAAGCCGCCGGGATCACGGTCAGCACCGACCGGCCCAGCGGACTCGAGGTGCTCGGGGACGAAACGCTGCTCATCACCGCGCTGTCGAACCTGGTCGAGAATGCCATCGCCTACTCGCCGCGCGGCTCCCATGTATCGGTGAGCCGGTCGATCCGCGGCTCCTACGTGGCGATGGCGGTGACCGACCGCGGCATCGGTATCGCCAAGGACGATCAGGAGCGGGTCTTCGAACGCTTCTTCCGTTCCGACAAGGCGCGCTCCCGCGCCACCGGCGGCACCGGGCTCGGCCTGGCTATCGTGAAACACGTAGCCGCCAACCACAACGGTGAGATCACCCTGTGGAGCAAACTCGGCACCGGCTCGACATTCACGCTGCGCATACCCGCGCATCAGGAGGCCGACGGCACCGCCGCCGCCGGCCCGCCCGTGCTGACCAAAAGAGAAACCAGCCCGCGCCCCTCGGGCCCGGGCCGAACGAACGGTGTGGAGGCACGCAGATGACCAGTGTGTTGATCGTCGAGGACGAGGAGTCGCTGGCCGATCCACTCGCCTTCTTGCTGCGCAAGGAAGGTTTCGAGGTCACGGTGGTGGGAGACGGTCCCTCGGCGCTCGCCGAATTCGACCGTTCCGGCGCCGATATCGTCCTGCTCGATCTGATGCTGCCCGGTATGAGCGGCACCGACGTCTGCAAACAGCTGCGTACCCGCAGCGGGGTGCCGGTCATCATGGTGACCGCGCGCGACAGCGAGATCGACAAGGTGGTGGGCCTCGAACTCGGCGCCGACGATTACGTCACCAAGCCCTACTCGGCCCGGGAACTGATCGCCCGCATCCGGGCCGTGCTGCGCCGCGGCGCCGGTGACGAACTGGACGCGGGCAGCGAGAACGGTGTGCTGGAGGCGGGTCCGGTACGGATGGACGTGGACCGGCACACGGTGCTGGTGAACGGCAAACCGGTGACGCTGCCGTTGAAGGAATTCGACCTGCTCGAATATCTGCTCCGCAATTCGGGCCGGGTGCTGACGCGCGGCCAGCTCATCGACCGGGTGTGGGGCGCGGACTATGTCGGCGACACCAAGACCCTGGATGTACACGTGAAACGGTTGCGGTCGAAGATCGAGGCCGATCCGGCCCGGCCCGAACACCTGGTCACCGTGCGTGGCCTGGGATACAAACTCGAGGCCTGACCGGGCGTTCAGGGGAAATAGACCCAGACCTCGCCCATCGGCGTATCGCTGCGGTGCAGTGGTGCCCAGCCCAGGCCGTCTTCCTGCGCGCAGTCGTAGAACGGCACCGCTGCCCCGTCACCGCGGCAGACGATGCTGCGTCCGGTCCCGTGCGGGCTGAGCACGAGATGTCGGCCCGCGTCCCGGGCCGCCGACGAGTTCGGATCGCCGAGCGGGATGAACTCGGCGGTCCGATCGGTGAACTGATGCGGGTCGGCCGCGGGTTCGGCGCCCGCGCCGCCGGCCGCGGCCGCGCCGGCGACACCGAGCACCGTCAGCGCCGACATAGTGGCCGGCCATCGCGTCCAAGGGCTCCGCGCCATGCTGTTCTCCTGTTATCGCAGGTCCAGACCGAGTATTCGGGTGGGGCGTACCGCCTGGCCGTGCTCCTTCGCCTCCTTCGTCCGAGCCTTGCGGCGCGCCCGGGTGGTCGCGGGATGTTCCGCGGCGGCCCCCGAGCCCGGCCGGCTCTGCAACTGCCGCTCGAGTTCCCGGTAGGCCGGTTCGCCGATCAGTTCGATCAGTTCGGCGCGGTAGGTCTGCCAGACCGGTCGCTCCCCGATATGGGCATCGGGCGATCCGGAGCAGTACCAGTCCAGATCCACCCCGCCCGGGCCCCAGCCGCGCCGGTCGTATTCGGTGATCACGGTCCGTAGGATCTGCACACCGTCGGGACGGTCCACCCATTCCTGGGTTCGGCGGATGGGCAGCTGCCAGCACACGTCGGGTTTCACGGTATGCGGTTCCAGGCCCCGGCGTGCGGCCATGACGTGCAGTGCGCACCCCGGGCCGCCCGCGAAATCCGGCCGGTTCTGGAAGATGCACGCCCCGTCGACCCGGCGGGTGCGCTCGGCCGGCTGACCGTCGAGCTCGTCGGTCTCCAGATAGGTCTTGCGGCTGATCTTGCCCTGCTCGTCGCGCGCCTCGTCCATCAGCTGCCAGTCCTCGGCGGTCAGCATCGTCACCGCCCGGCGTAGCCGCTTGCGATCGTCGGAGTCGGAGAGGAACGCGCCGTGTGTGCAACACCCCGCGTCCGGCATATCGGCCAGGATGCCCTGGCAGGCGGGGGTCCCGAAAACGCAGGTCCAATGAGAGGTCAGCCAGGTGAGGTCGGCCGCGATCAGATGTTCGTCGTCGGCGGGGTCGACGAACTCGAGCCACTCGCGCGGGAAGTCGAGTGGTACTTCCCGGCTCGGCCGCATCTTCGGCATCGGAAGATCGGTCGGAGCGGGGACGGAGTCGTTCGCGGCAGCGCCTGACGTCACAACCCTCAACGCTAACACCACAACCGGGTCGCCTGGCGTTCAGGTTCACCAAGTACCGTGTCCGTGTGCGTCTAGGTGTCCTCGATGTCGGAAGCAACACCGTTCACCTGCTGGTGGTGGACGCGCATCGGGGTGGCCATCCCATGCCGATGAGCTCCACGAAGGAGTCGTTGCGGCTCTCGGAGAACATGGACGACGGGGGCCGGATCACCGCGGTGGGCGCGCAGAAACTGGTCGATACGGTGGCCGATCTGGCAAGTCTGGCCGCCACGTCGGGATGTGCGGAACTGATGGCGTTCGCGACGTCGGCGGTACGCGAGGCGACCAACTCCGACGAGGTCCTGGCCCGGGTGCGGGCGGAGACCGGGGTGGACCTACGGGTGCTGGCCGGGGCCGACGAGGCCCGGCTGACCTTCCTGGCGGTACGCCGCTGGTACGGCTGGAGCGCGGGCCGGATCGTCAACCTGGATATCGGCGGGGGTTCCCTCGAGCTGAGCAGCGGCGTGGACGAGGAACCGGAGGTCGCGTTGTCGCTCCAGCTGGGGGCCGGTCGGCTGACCCGCAAGTGGTTACCGGAGGATCCGCCGAGCAAACGGCGTATCGGCATCCTCCGCGATTGGCTCGCCGCCGAGATGGTGGATCCGGCCAAACAGCTCGCGGAAGCGGGTGGGCCCGATCTGGCGGTGGGCACCTCCAAGACCTTCCGTTCACTGGCCAGGCTCACCGGCGCGGCGCCCTCGGGCGCCGGTCCCCGGGTCCGCCGGACGCTGACGAGTTCGGGCCTGCGCCAGCTGATCGCGTTCATCTCCCGGATGACCGCTTCCGATCGCGCCGAACTGGAAGGTGTCAGCGCCGATCGATCCCGGCAATTGGTGGCGGGAGCGCTCGTGGCCGAGGCCGCGATGCGCGCGCTTTCCCTCGATACGCTGGAAATTTGTCCGTGGGCGCTGCGCGAAGGGCTGATCCTGCGCAAACTGGATACCGATATGGATGGTGGACCACTGACAACGAGCGCATCGAACGCGACGGCCGGGAACGGTTCGACGCCCGGCGGCGCGACGTCGGCGGGCCCGATCGAAACGGTGCCTTCATGAGCAGGAACTCCAATCAACTGTCGGTAGCCGAGCTGCTGGCCCGCAACGGAGCGCAGCCGGCCGCGGCCGGCGGTCGGCGGCGCCGCGGCGGGCGCGGGCTCTCGGTCGACGACCTCTCCGGTGATCTGCCGGTCGTCGAACGCAACGGTTCGGCCCATGCGGCTCCCGACGAAGCCGACGAGGAGTACGCGGCCGAGGCGGGTGATCCGGCGAGTGGCGGCTTCGGTGCGCAGGACTATGGGAGCGAGCCGGTTTCGTATGCCGCCCCGGATCCGAACAACTCGCCGATATCGGGCCCGATCACCGTCTACAACCCGCTCGAGCCGTATCCGCCGGGTCCCGCCGGGGACGGCGCCCCCGCCCGGCTGCCGGACCCCTATGCGAGCGGCCGCGAGCAGCTTCCGCCCGCGGACGAGTCGCCACGTCGCGGTGGCCGCCGGCGCCGGGCGGAACCCGACGACGATTTCGCCGCTTTCGCGGACGACCCGGGCGCTGCCGGCCAGCCGAATCAGCCCTGGGAGACCGGCCCGCCGACACCCGGTGGTGGGCGGGCCGCGCGCCGGCGCGCCGCGGAAGCCGCCGAAGCCGCCGCCGCGGCGGAGTCCGCGCCCGCCGAGCCGGAGATTCCCGCGGGATACGATCTCCCGCCCGGTCCCGGTGATTTCGGCCGGCCGTCCGCCCCGGAATTCGGTGGACCGGACGCCGGCCCGCCCTGGCCGGGCCAGAGCTTCGACGGTCCGCCCCGGCTGGGCCCGCCCGGCGCCGCTCCACCGACCGAGGCGTGGCAGGCACCCGACACGGCCGACGATCCGCGTCCCAAGCTCGAGCGCCGCCGGCGCGGTGCGCGGCCGCTGCCGGAGCCCGCGTCCTATCCGGACTCGGCCGACCAGCCGAACGGGGACCAGCCCACCACCGTGTGGTCGCCGGCCGACCAGGGCATGCGACTGCGCGCCGGACTGCAGGGACTGGAGACACCCCCGCACGATGCTCCCGATTTCGGTGGCCCGGGTCTCCGCAACGGCCGGTCGGCGGGGCCGATGCCACCGCCGCCCGCTCCGGATTTCGGGGCGGAGCAGGGTTTCGGCCCCGCTCCGGGCTTCGGCGCCGATGAGGGCTTCGCCCCTGATCAGGGTTATGGTCCCGACCAGGGTTATGGTCGCGACCCCCGGTTCGGCCCGGATCCGGGTTTCGCGAAGACGGATCTCTTCGCCACCGACGTTCACGGCCCCATGCGGCCGCGTCCCGGCCCCGACATCGCGGGTGAGCGATACGAAACCGGTGAGTTCGAACCGGAATTCGATCCGGACGCCGACGACTACGACGACCCGGACGACACCGCCGGTGGGGAGAACCGCCTCGGCCGTGCCCGTTCGGCGCTGAGCGGAAGATTCGGCGCGGCCGGTGACCGATTCGCCGCCACCAAGGCGAGATTCGGGGCCGGAGCGCGCACCACCGACCGCGAGACGACCGAGGATCCACGCAAACAATGGATGGTGCTCGGCGCGCAGAGTGTGGGTGCGGCGATCGCCGGAATGCTGGCGTTCAAGGGTTTCGAGATGCTGTGGGAGGGGCAGCCGCTCGCCGCGCTCGCGCTGGCGGTCGTGGTGATCCTGGGGCTCGTCGCGCTGGTGCGGATCCTGCGGCGGGGTGACGATATGTTCAGTACCGTGATCGCCGTGGTCGTCGGTGTGTTCGTCACACTGGGTCCGCTGGCATTTCTACTCAGTACCGGCTGAACGAGGCAACAATGGCACGGAATTCTCCCGCGGCCGGCTTGCGGGACGACGGGCAGCGCCACGGCATCAAGGTGGGGCTGTCGACAGCTTCGGTCTATCCGCAGAACACCGAGGCAGCCTTCCGATATGCGGCCGAACTGGGTTACGACGGTGTCGAATTGATGGTCTGGGCCGAACCGGCCAGTCAGAGCATCGGCACAGTACGCGGTTACGCGCGCAAGTACTCGGTGCCGATACTCGCGGTGCACGCCCCCTGCCTGCTGATCTCCCAGCGCGTCTGGGGCGCCGACCCGGTGGCGAAACTGGAACGCAGCGTGCGTACGGCCGAGGCGTTGGGCGCCGACACCGTGGTGGTGCACCCCCCGTTCCGCTGGCAACGCCGCTATTCCGAAGGCTTCGCCGATCAGGTGAGCGAACTCGAAGAACGCAGTTCGGTGGCCGTCGCGGTCGAGAACATGTTCCCGATGCGGGCCGATCGGCTCTTCGCCCGGCGCGCCCGCGATATCCAGCGCCTGGAACGGCGCGGCGGGCCCGGTCTCTCGCTCACCGCGTTCAGCCCCGGCTACGACCCGACCGATATCGGATTCCGGCACTACACCCTCGACCTGTCGCATACCGCCACCGCCGGTACCGACCCGCTGGCATTGGTCACTCGGATGGGCCCGGGCCTGAGTCATCTACATCTGGCCGACGGCCGCGGCGCCGCCCACGACGAGCATCTCGTCCCCGGCGCGGGGACCCAGCCGTGCGCGGCGGTATGCGCCATGCTGGTCCGCAACGGGTTCACCGGCCACGCCGTGGCCGAGATCAACACCCAGGACGCCCGCACCACCACGGCCCGCGCGAACATGCTGGACCGCACCCTCGCCTTCGCGAGGACCCACCTTAACCCGGCGATCAGCCCCCACCCCGACCCCAGCCCGCTCGAGACCCGTTGACCTCGTGCGGCGCAGATCATCCGGAGCGGGCGGAAGGCCCGAGCGGACGTGCGTCGAGCGCTCGATGATCACCGCTCTCCGGACGGCCGACTGCACACGCTCGGTCGCCGCGCCCCTTCGCTCTGTCGTTCCGGGACCGGTGCGGGGCTCGACCTCGGACGCCGGGCGGCCGGAGCGGACCGGAGGTGTGTACGGATGTGTATCCCGACCGGCCTGGGTAGGTTCACAGCGCTGTGAGTGCTCGATGGGCGCCGATCCGCGTACGGCCGGCGCACGCGCCCTCTACGGTCCGCCTGTACCCGGCCTAACCCGCTGTACCAAGATTGACCGGCAGTACGCACCCGCGGAACGGTTACCGGGCCGAGGAGAAGGAGTACCGATGACGACGGAGACGGAACTGAACGCCGAGCTGGGTGTGGCGTCCACCGACGCCCCGTTCCGCCGGGTGTGTTCCCTGACCGAGCTCGCCGCCGACGAACCGGGTGACGGGCGCTATCGCGGCGTCATCGAGGATATCTGGACGATCGGTCCGAAGGTGCACGGCGGGACCATGGTCGCCGGTTCGGCGGCCGCCGCGAGTCGCTGGCTGCGCACCGTGGAGCCGGAGCGCGCGAGCATGGCCCCGCTGTCGGGGAGCACCGATTTCCTCGGCGCCCCGGAGCCGGGCGAGGTGCTCTACGACGTGACGGTGCGCAAGGTGGGCCGCCAGATCTGCCTGGTGGACGTGACATTGGTGCAGCGCGGCCGCCCGCTGGTCCGTACCGCGTTCACCTTCGGCCACCTGGACAGCCCGGAGCGGCCGTCTCTCTACAGCCCGCAGCACACCGATCTGCCGGTGGAGCCGACCGCCGATGCCATCGGCTACGAGGTGGGCTCATCGATGGGCCGGATAGTGCACGTGGCCCGGGGGATGGATGCCTTCCTCGACCGGGAGTGGGCGCGGTTCATCGACAACGCGCACGGCGAGCCCCGGTTGCGGATGTGGCTGCGCCCGCGCCCCGCGGATCAGGCCGATCCGGAGGTCGCGTCCTATATCGCGATGATGGCGGCCGATATGTGCCCGCCGGTCCCCACCAACCTCGGTTATTTCGGTTGGTCCCCGACCGTGCAGATGACGACCTATCTCCGGCGCCGGCCCGCGCCGGGCTGGTTACGGATCGTCGCCACCACCCACGAGGTCGGCGGCGGGATATTCGATTCCGACCAGATCGTGGTCGACTCCACGGGCGCCCTGGTCGCGCAGAGCCGCCAGCTGGCCCTGCTCCCTTCCCCGAAGCGCTGACCTCGCGGCGGCGGCACCGGCCGGGGGCTCTGGTGGCAGGTCGCGGACCTGTGTGATCCGGTGACCGGGGCAATGGGGCCCCCGGGGCCCGCTGCCGAGTGGCTGCCAAGAACAATGGCGCCCATGACACGAATTGCGGTGATCGGTGGCGGCCGGATCGGGGAGGCCCTCATTGCCGGCCTGCTGGAGGCCGGACGGGCGGTCAAGGACTTGGTGGTGGTCGAAACGCACACCGACCGGGCCGAACTGCTCGCCGACCGGTTCGGGGTGCGGGTGACCGACGCGGTCGACGATGCCGCGGTGGGTGCCGATCTGCTGGTGGTCGCGGTGAAACCGGGCGATGTGGACGCCGTGCTCACCGAACTCGGCAAGGCGGACCTGGGCGGCGACCGTGATCAGATCCTGGTGTCGCTCGCGGCCGGGGTGCCGACGGTGCGGCTGGAGGCCAAACTACCCGCGGGATTCCCCGTGGTGCGGGTCATGCCGAACACGCCCATGCTGGTCGGTGAGGGGATGAGCGTGCTGGCCGGCGGTCGCTACGCCAAGGCCGAGCAGTTGGAACTGGTCACCGAACTGCTGAGTTCGGTGGGGCAGGTGTGCGTGGTCGCCGAATCGCAGATGGACGCGGTGACCGCGGTATCGGGCTCCGGACCGGCTTATTTCTTCCTGGTCGTCGAGGCGATGGTCGAGGCGGGTGTCGGCCTGGGCCTGACCCGCGATGTCGCGGCGCAGCTGGTCACCCAGACCATGCTCGGTTCGGCGGCCATGCTCGCGGAGTCGGGGCAGAGCGCGGTCGATCTGCGCGCGGCGGTCACGTCTCCGGCCGGGACCACCGCCGCGGCGGTGCGCGAACTCGAACGCGCGGGTCTGCGCTCGGCGTTCCAGGAGGCCCTGCACGCGGCCAAACAGCGTTCCGCCGAACAGGGCGCGACCCCGGAATGACCTCCTGCCCCCCAGCGTATGAACCTGATTTCTCACTCCCGTCGCAGTAATCCCACTGGTCCCGCTAAGCTTCAAGGAGCACGTGCGTGTCTGTTCCGCTGGTGGGGAAGCCGGCGGCGCGGACGTGCCGGAGGTCAGTGGTGCGATGATGTCTTCGAACAAGATGTCCGCTAACAGCGGCGGTGGTTCGTCGCCAGGACAATCAATACTCGGTGGTGGTACGCAATTCCTCACCGTCGCCGAGGTGGCGAGTTTGATGAGAGTTTCCAAGATGACGGTGTACCGGCTGGTGCACTCGGGAGAGCTACCGGCGGTTCGTGTCGGGAGATCCTTCCGGGTCCACGCCAAGGCGGTGCACGATTATCTGGAGACGTCCTATTTCGATGCCGGGTGAAGGCGGTTACCGGCTCGCGGAAGCGGGCCGGTAACATCAACCCTCGCTGTGTTGGATCGGTGGCGCGCTGCCTCCCTGTCGTGGAGGCGCGGGACCGCCGCCTCCAGGGCTGAGATTCAGCCGCGAGCAACCGGGCATACGACCGGACAGTTGACGTAAGCGAGCGCGAGACGCGCCGAGGAGAGAACGCGAGGACACCCTATGGGTTCTGTGATCAAGAAGCGCCGCAAGCGCATGTCGAAGAAGAAGCATCGGAAGCTGCTTCGTCGGACCCGCGTACAGCGGCGCAAACTCGGCAAGTAAGCGCAACCGCGCAACGTCCTCGGCGGAACCCGCTACCATTCGGTAGCGGGTTTCGTCGCGTTTCCATCAACTGAAATCGGGGTTAGGTCCCCGTTAAGAAGCCGGTGGTGACTGCGCCGGTCGTTAGGCTGGTAATCGGAACTATTGAGCGGGGGCTCGATGCTCGAGGTGGAACGGTCCGGTGCAGGTGGACACTGAAGCGAACGGCAGCTACAAGCCCAAGGTCGTACTGGTGACCGGCGCCAGTCGATTCTTCGGCGGCAATGTCGTGTGCCGGCTCGTGTCCGACCCCGAGATCGAGCGGGTTGTCGCGGTCGACGTACTCACCCCTGCGCCGCCGCTGCGCCGCCGGATGGGGCACGCCGAATTCGTGCGTGCCGATATCCGGAACCCGCTGATCCGTAAGGTCGTCGAGCGTTACCAAGTCGATACCGTGGTGCACACCGCGGTGCTGTCGCAACCGCCCTCGGGCGGCGGGCGGGCCGCGATGAAGGATATGAACGTCCTCGGGGCGATGCAGTTGTTCGCCGTCTGCCAGAAATCGCCGACCGTGCGCCGGGTGGTGTCGCGTTCCAGTTCCGGGGTATACGGGGGCAGTGCCAAGGATCCCACGCAATTCACGGAGGAGATGAGCGCCCGCAGGCCGCCGTCGGGCTGGTTCGCCCGGGACATGATCGAGATCGAGGGCTTTGCCCGCGGTCTTGCCCGGCGCCGTCCCGATATCACCGTGCTCACCCTGCGGCTGGCGCCCATCGTCGGACCCGGTCTGGGCGCCCGGGCGGGACAGCTGCTCTGCTTGCCGATCACTCCGACCGTACTCGGCCGGGACGCGCGTATGCAGTTCCTCCACGAGGAGGATGCGGTGGCCGCCTTGGTCCACGCCGTCCGGCACGGCCCGGGCGGCACGTTCAATGTGGCCGGTGACGGTGTCCTCGCACTTTCTCAGGCTGTCCGTCGTTCCGGACGGGTCGCGATGCCGGTACCCTGGTCGGTGTTCCGCACCGTGGGCCGGACCCTCATGAGTCCGGTGATGCGTGATTTCAGTTCCGAACAGCTCGATTACTTTCTTTTCGGTTGTGGTCTGGACACGACGCGTATGCGCGGCGAACTCGGGTTCGAACCGCGCTGGACGACGGTACAGGCGTTCGACGACTTCACCGGGGGCGCAGCGTCGCGGCCCGTGGTCGATCCAGCGTGGATCGACGCCGCAGAAAACAAACTGCTCGGCCTCATCAGGGCCGGTACGGGAGCCCATACATGAACGACGTCGCCAAAGTCATCAGACTGCAGGACCTCGCTACCGTGCCGCGGCCACGGCCCGCGGCACGTACCTGGACCGGTCCTGCCGACCGGTCGGTGACCTCGCTGACCGACCGTCTCACCCCGCCCCCACCCGCCGCCGCGCGCTCGCTCTCCGAGCTGATGCGCGACGCCCTCGGCAGGCAGATCGGGCGTACCGCCGAATTCGCCCGGCGCCGGCTCACCGGCGACTACCAGGTCGACGAATTCGGGTTCGACGAGCATCTACTCGAATCGGTACTGCTGCCGGCCCTGCGCCCGCTGGCCGACAACTGGTTCCGGGTCCAGACCAGTGGCATGGAGAACGTGCCCGAGGTCGGTGGCGCCCTGATCGTGGCCAACCACGCCGGCACGGTCCCGATCGACGGGCTCATGCTGCAACTCGCGGTACACGACCATCACCCCAAGCAGCGCGCGCTGCGCCTGCTGGCCGCCGATCTGGTCTTCGAGATGCCGATGCTGGGCACCCTGGCCCGTAAGGCCGGTCACACCCTGGCCTGCCGCCCCGACGCCGAACGGCTGCTGGGCGCCGGGGAACTCACCGGTGTGTTCCCCGAGGGTTTCAAGGGCGTCGGGAAGAAGTACGCCGATCGGTACAAGCTGCAGCGATTCGGCCGCGGCGGGTTCGTCGCCGCGGCGGTGCGCGCCGGAGTGCCGATCATCCCCTGCTCGATCGTGGGCTCCGAGGAGATCTATCCGAAAATCGCCGATATCAAGCCGCTGGCCCGGCTACTCGGCCTCCCCTACTTCCCGGTGACCCCCACGTTCCCGCATCTGGGCCCGCTGGGCGCGGTCCCGCTTCCCTCGAAGTGGTATATCGAGTTCGGTACCCCGATCAGCACCGCCGAGTACCAGGCCGAGGACGCCGACGACCCGATGCTCATGTTCGAGGTCACCGACCAGGTCCGCGAGACGATCCAGCAGACCCTCTACAAATTGCTGGTCAGACGCCGCAACGCTTTTATGGGATGAGTCGACGGTCGGGGGCGGCTTCTCCGCATCGTGGTCGGCCCGGGGCGCCGCGGTGTGGGGGAGCCGTCAGTGGGCGCCTTTGCGGCGGGTGACCGCGGCGGCGACCGCCCCGCCCGCGGCACCCAGGGCCAGGGCCGTGGGCACGCCGATCTTGGCGGCTTTGCGGCCGGTGCGGAAATCGCGGATCTCCCAGCCACGCGCCTTGGCGACCTCACGGAGATCGGAATCCGGGTTGATCGCGACCGCGGTGCCGGTGAGCGACAGCATGGGTACATCGTTGTGGCTGTCGGAGTAGGCGGTGCAGCGTTTGAGGTTGAGACCCTCGCGGATGGCCAGGGCCCGGACGGCGTGCGCTTTACCGAGGCCGTGCAGAATATCGCCGACCAAGCGGCCGGTGAACTTCCCGTCGACGCTTTCGGCCACCGTGCCCAGGGCCCCGGTCAGGCCGAGACGTTTGGCGATCACCTGCGCGAGTTCCACCGGGGTGGCGGTCACCAGCCACACCTGCTGCCCGGCGTCGAGATGCATCTGTGCCAGCGCGCGGGTGCCGGGCCAGATCTTGTCGGCGATGATCTCGTCGTAGATTTCCTCACCGAGCGCGGCGAGTTCGGCGGTGGACCGCCCGGCGATGAATTCCAGCGCCTTCTCTTTGCCGGTGGCCATATCGGTGCTGCTCTCTTTGCCGGTGATCCGGAACTTCACCTGCTTCCACGCGATATCGACCAGGTCGGCGCTGCGAAAATATTTGCGCGCGGCCAGTCCTCGGGCGAAATGCACGATCGAGGCGCCCTGCACCATGGTGTTGTCCACGTCGAAAAAAGCCGCCGCCGTGAGGTCGCGCGGGACCTCGGGCGGGGCGCCGACGGCGGCCCGCTCGGCATCCTGCAAGGCCAGTGCGGCGTCCGCGCTGGCCTCACCGGCGACATTGGCGCGGACCTCCTCTTCGCTGGGCCCGAACGGGCTGCGCGAAATGCGCGCCAGCTGCTCGGACAGGCCCTGTCCGAGCGGGCCCAGATTCCAGCGGACCGGAAGTTCCCCGAACCGGCCCGCGATGAATCCGGATTTCCCCACCTTCGATCGTTCCGGCACCAGTACCTCCGCCTGTTCGCGCGAATCATGTCCACACTAATGGGTACCGCCGGGCGGAGCCCATCCACAGGCCGCGCACGGCCGGACCGAATGCCGAGGTACGCCCGACCGGATGCCGGCCCGGAAGCACGGCAGCCCGCCGCGTCCGGCCGGTGGGCGGGTTGAATAACGGTCATGACGAACTCCACGACGCATGAGGTGACCCTGCTGACCCGCGCGGGGTGCGGGATGTGCGAGCGGGCCCTGGAACAGCTGCGGGCGATCTGCGCGGAATTCGGTATCGAGGTCGGCAGCGTGGATGTGGACGCGATCGCCGGCACCGACCCCGGACTGCGGGCCGAATACGGTGACCGGCTGCCGGTGGTGCTGCTCGACGGTCGGGAACACAGCTATTTCGACGTGGACGAGAACCGGTTGCGGGCCGATCTGAATCGTTGACGGTGTCCGAATTCCGGCCGGGGATCGTACAAGGTCGGCTCGCGACACAAAATGAGGCGAATTTCACCGACTTTGTGCATGGGTTCACAAGCAGTTACGGTGGGGGCACGCGAACCGCAGGCCGGGGCGAGTATCCGGCCGCCGGTAGCAGGTGAATCAACCCATATCCGACCCCGTCATCGGCGCATGGACCGCTACGGAGGTCGCCGAGCACCCGGGACGTTTCGGCCCGGACGAGGAGCCAGGACGTGACAGAGCACCATGAGACGCGCGACGTCTCCGGCGATGCTCCCAACGTCACCACCCGCACACTGCAGAAGGGCATCCCCCAGGCTACGGTGGCGCGGCTGGCCACCTACCTCCGGGTGCTCGCCCTGCTGACCGATGAGGGTGTGGCCATCGTATCCAGTGAGGAACTGGCTGTCGCGGCGGGTGTCAATTCGGCCAAACTGCGCAAGGACCTGTCGTTCCTGGGCCCCAACGGTGTTCGTGGCGTGGGCTACGACGTGGCGCGGCTGCGGGCCCGGATCGAAGATGTGCTCGGGCTGTCCGGGGGACACCGGGTGGTGTTGGTCGGCGCGGGCAATCTCGGTCGCGCGCTGGTCGGCTATCGCGGGTTCCGGCGCCGCGGCTTCGCGGTGGTCGGGGTCTTCGACAACGATCCCGAGGTGATCGGCCGCGATGTCGAGGGCCTGCGGGTCCGCGACGCGGCCGGGCTCACCGACGGTATCGCGGTACTGCGCCCGACCATCGCGGTGATCGCGGTGCCCGACGACGCCGCCCAGCAGGTGTGCGACGAACTGGTCGCCGCCGGGGTGCAGTCCATCCTGAGTTTCGCGCTGTGCCCGCTGACCGCGCCGCCGGGCGTCGAGTTACGTCGGGTCGATCTGGCCCTGGAGATGCAGATGCTCTCGTTCGAACGGGTCCGCAACGCCGACCCGGAGGAGCCCGTCACCGGCCGGGGCGACGGCGTGAACACCGCGGATGTGGCGGAGAACGCGTCCGGAGCGGCAAACGATCCCACCCCGGGCGGCGTTGGAAACGGTAGTGCCGTGCCGTCCGCCCACCCACTGAACGGCTCCGGCCGGATCGCTCGCCGGATGCCCGCGCATTCGACGCCGGGCTCCGCCGGGCTGTCCCACTGTGCGGCGCAGGCCGCCCAGACGACCTCGCATACGGCAACGGAGCCAACCAGCAAGGGATCGGTGGTCACACCATGAGCGTTCTTCTCGTCGGGATCTCACATCGCAGCGCGCCCGTGGCGATGTTGGAGAAGGTGGCGATCACCGATGCCGATCGGCCCAAGCTGATCGACCGCATGCTGGCCTCCAGTCATATCTCCGAAGCCATGATCGTCTCCACCTGCAACCGGGTGGAGATCTACGCGGTGGTCGACGCTTTCCACGGTGGACTCGCCGACGTCGGCGAACTGCTGACCGCCCACTCCGGGCTGCCGATGCCGGAACTGACCCGGCACGCCTACGTGCGCTACAGCGAGGCCGCCGCCGAGCATCTGTTCGCGGTGGCCAGCGGGCTGGATTCGATGGTGGTCGGCGAACAACAGGTGCTCGGCCAGATCCGCAGCGCCTACACCACCGCCGACGCCCAGCAGGCCGTCGGCCGGACGCTGCACGAACTCTCCCAGCAGGCGCTGCGCGTCGGTAAGCGGGTGCATTCGGAAACCGGTATCGACCGGGCCGGCGCCTCGGTGGTGTCGGTGGCCCTGGATCGGGCGACCACGGTCCTGGGACCGCTGGCCGGCCGTACGGCCGCGGTGATCGGCGCCGGCGCCATGGGCGGCCTGTCGGTCGCGCATCTGGCCCGCGCCGGGATCGGGCGGATCCTGGTGGTCAATCGCACCATCGAACGCGCGGAGCGGCTGGCCGCGACCGCGGAATCGCACGGCGTGGCGGCGCAGGCCTATGAACTGTCCCGGCTCGCCAACGCGCTGTCGGTGGCCGATGTGGTGGTCACCTGTACCGGTGCGGTGGGGTCGGTGGTCACCCTGGCCGACGCGCACAACGCGCTGTCGGACCCCGGGCGCGGCCCGGGCCGCCCGATGGTGTTCTGCGATCTGGGCCTACCCCGTGATGTGGAGCACGCGGTGGCGGGGCTGCCGGGTGTGACGGTGATCGATATCGAGACCCTGCAGCACGACCCGGCCGCCGGTGCCGCGGCCGGCGATACCGCCGCCGCCCGCGCCATCGTCGCCGAGGAACTGGCCAAATACCTGGCCGGACAGCGTATGGCCGAGGTGACGCCGACCGTCGCCGCGCTGCGTCAGCGCGCCGCCGAGGTGGTGGAGGCCGAACTGCTGCGATTGGATTCGCGGCTGCCGCGGCTGGCCGACCCCGAACGTGACGAGGTGGCGCGCACCGTGCGGCGGGTGGTGGACAAACTGCTGCACGCACCGACGGTGCGGGTCAAGCAACTGGCCAGCACCCCCGGCGGCGACAGTTACGCCGAAGCGCTGCGCGAACTGTTCGAACTCACACCCGGATCGGCCCAGGCGGTCGCTGCGCCCATGGAGATCAGCCGAGCCGAACACAACGGTGCCGGCTGGATGGGCCTGGACGGCGAAGTCGCCCTGGCCGACGATTTCACACCCGGCGGCCACGACGAGGAACAGGAGCAGTCGACATGACAATCCTGCAGGGCTCGGATGCCGCCGCGGTCGCGGGCGCCGGCGGGCCCGGAGCGGCCCGGCGCCCGTGGCGGATCGGTACCCGTGGCAGTCTGCTCGCCCGGACCCAGGCCGGCGATGTGCGGGACGCGCTGATCGCGGCCGGGCAGCCGGCGGAACTGGTGATCGTGGAGACACCGGGTGATCTGTCCGCCGATCCGGTCCAGGAGATCGGAGTCGGCGTGTTCACCAGTGCGCTGCGCGCCGAACTCGCCGCCGCGACGATCGATATCGCGGTGCACTCGTACAAGGATCTGCCCACCGCCGGCGACGACCGCTTCGCGCTCGCCGCGGTGCCGCCGCGCCAGGATCCGCGCGACGCGCTGGTCGCCCGCGACGGCCTGGTGCTGGGCGAGTTGCCGCCGGGCGCGGTGGTCGGCACGTCCGCCCCGCGCCGGGTGGCACAGCTGCTGGCCCTGGGTCTGGGTCTGGAAATCCGGCCGCTACGCGGCAATCTCGACACCCGGTTGCGTCAGGTCGCCCAAGGGGAACTGGACGCCGTCGTGGTCGCCCGCGCCGGGTTGGCCCGGATCGGCCGACTGGACGCCGTCACCGAGGCGCTGGAGCCCGTGCAGATGCTGCCGGCGCCCGCGCAGGGCGCGCTGGCTGTCGAATGCCGGGCCGCCGATACAGACCTGATCGAGCTGCTCACCGTCCTCGACGACGCCGCCACCAGAACGGCCGTCACCGCGGAACGGGCGTTGCTCGCCGAACTCGAGGCGGGCTGCACCGCGCCCGTCGGAGCGATCGCCGAAATCGTCGAATCTCTGGACGACGACGGGCGCATCGTTGAGGAACTCTCGCTGCGGGGCTGTGCCGCCGCGGTCGACGGTTCCGATGTGATACGGGCCTCGACGGTGGGTGCACCGGCCGAGGCCGCCGAACTCGGTCGCGCACTGGCCCGCGAACTGCTGGAGCTTGGTGCCCGCGAGCTACTCGCCGCCGAACCCGGCACTGCGGAACCGGATCTCGCGAGAGCCGGGAACGACACCACCCCCGCGGGAACGCACACCGCCGCAGCGCAATCGAGCACCGCTGCCGCGGGAACGAGCACCGCCACGGACTTCACCGAACCCAGTCCAATGGAGAACAACCGATGAGTCGAGCCAGCAAGAAGCATCCGGGGCGGATCCTGTTCGTCGGATCGGGCCCGGGGGACCCGGCATTGCTGACCACCCGATCGCGCGAAGTGCTGTGCCGGGCCACCCTCGCGTTCACCGATCCCGATGTGGATGCCGGGGTGCTCGCCCTGATCGGCACCGAGGTCGAACCGGAACCCGACGGGGAGCGCTCGGTCGATGTCCGGCCCGCCCTCGGTGAACCCGCCGAGGTCGCCAAAACGCTGATCGCCGAGGCCAAAGCCGGCCACGACGTGGTGCGGGTGGTCTCCGGCGACCCGCTCACCACCGACGCGGTGATCGCCGAGGTCACCACGGTCACCCGCTCGCATATCGTCTTCGAGGTGTTGCCCGGGCTGCCCTCGGGCTCGGCGGTACCCAGCTACGCCGGTATCGCGCTGGGCTCCGGCCACACCGAGGCCGATGTGCGCGGCGAAGTCGACTGGCCCGCCCTGGCCGCCGCGCCCGGACCGCTGGTGTTGCACGCGACCTCCGGCCATCTGGCCGAAACCGCGAGCGCGCTGGTGGAACACGGTATGGCCCCGCAGACCCCGGTCGCGGTCACCGTCCGCGGCACCACCCGACAGCAGCGCACCATCGAAGCCACCCTGGCCACCTTGAACAGCGCCGCCTCCGAACTGGTCGGCCCGCTGGTGGTCACCATCGGCAAGGCGGTCGCGCAGCGGTCGAAGATGTCGTGGTGGGAGTCGCGCGCGCTGTACGGCTGGACCGTGCTCGTGCCGCGGACCAAGGACCAGGCCGGCGAGATGAGCGAACGGCTGGTCACCCACGGCGCCATCCCCAAGGAAGTGCCGACCATCGCGGTGGAACCGCCGCGCAGCCCCGCCCAGATGGAACGCGCCGTCAAGGGACTGGTGGACGGTCGCTACCAGTGGGTGGTCTTCACCTCCACCAACGCTGTCCGCGCGGTCTGGGAGAAATTCGCCGAATTCGGTCTCGACGCCCGCGCGTTCTCGGGTGTGAAGATCGCCTGCGTCGGCGAGGCCACCGCGGAGAAGGTGCGCTCGTTCGGTATCAACCCGGAACTGCTGCCCAGCGGTGAACAGTCCTCCCTCGGCCTGCTCGCCGACTTCCCGCCCTACGACGACGTCTTCGACCCGGTGAACCGGGTCCTGCTGCCGCGCGCCGATATCGCCACCGAGACCCTGGCCGAAGGCCTGCGCGAACGCGGCTGGGAAATCGACGACGTGACCGCCTACCGCACCGTGCGGGCTTCCCCGCCGCCCGCGGAGACCCGCGAGATGATCAAAACCGGCGGCTTCGACGCGGTCCTGTTCACCTCGAGCTCCACGGTCCGCAACCTCGTCGGTATCGCCGGAAAGCCGCACGCCCGAACCATCGTGGCCTGCATCGGCCCGAAAACCGCCGAGACCGCGGTGGAGTTCGGCCTGCGCGTCGACGTGCAACCGGAGGTCGCCCAGGTGGGCCCGCTGGTGGAAGCTCTCGCCGAACACGCGGCGCGGCTGCGGGCCGAAGGGCTCCTCCCGCCCCCGCGCAAGAAGAGCCGCCGCAGCCGCTGATCGGCGGTGTTCATTCGCGGCGCCTGCGGCGCCGCGGGGTCAAGGTCCCCTCGGTCCCGCCGTGCAGGCGTCGGACCTCGCGCTTCGCGCATGCGAGGTGCGGCCAGCCGTCCATGGACTGCGACCATCCAGCACCTTCGGCCGAGGACGGGACGGACCTCGCCCCTTCCAGAACCTCGCTGAACTCGGCACCAGAAGGGCCCCACAGTTGCTGAAGGCGATCAGCCCCCACGCCGCCCGGGCGGTCGAGTCGGCATCCGATCCGACAATCGAATGCCGACGCAACCCCATGCGTCGAGTCTTACGAGACACCTCCAAGGGTTGAGGCCCGTCTCGCCGTTTCGGCCTCGAAAGCGCCGCGCGA
>NZ_JBEXLL010000068.1:0-40260 GCF_040609955.1 Nocardia sp. NPDC004568 | reverse complement strand
CCGACCACCACGAGGCCATGGTCTATATCGCCACCATCATGACCATGTCACGCCGACTCGCCCGAGCATGACCGAGTTCCCGGACGCCCACTAAGTAACTCCGACCCCGAACTAGGATTGGCAATGCTTCGACATGCCAGCGCATGTAGTGCAGGTGTGGATATGGGAGGAAGACAGTGACACTACGGGCAGTCGTTTTCGATGTAGGCGAAACCCTCGTCGATGAGACCCGTGAATACGGCACGTGGGCGGACTGGCTGGGTGTGCCGCGCCACACCTTCGCTGCTGCGTTCGGCGCCGTGATCGCCACCGGGCTCGACTACCGCGAGACATTTCAGATCTTCCGGCCGGGATTCGACCTCGACCGCGAGCGGCAGGCGCGTGTGGACGCGGGGAAGCCGGAGTGGTTCGGTGAAGACGATTTGTATCCCGATGTCCGCCCTGCTCTGTCGCGGCTCCGGGATATGGGAGCGTGGGTCGGCATAGTCGGCAATCAGACCAAGCGTGCTGGTGGGTTGCTGCGGGGACTGGACCTTCCCGCCGACTTCATCGCGACATCCGATGACTGGGGTGTGCAGAAACCCGATACGGCCTTCTTCGACAAGGTGATCGAGGTCGCGGTGTGCGCGGCGGATGAGATTGTTTATGTCGGAGATCGAATTGACAACGACATCACCCCGGCGAAGAAGGTGGGTATGCGCACCGCCTACATTCGGCGCGGCCCGTGGGGGTGGATCCATCGCAACAGAAAAGATGTTGCTGAACTATCGGACTGGGTCATCGATGACCTCACCGAGCTCTCGGGCATCGTTGCTGGCTCTCGCTAGCGAACGATCGAGTTGACGGTTGTGTGCCAGTCATACAACCGCTCGTCCAGCGCGCGGACCTCGGGCAGCGAATCCCATTTCCGTAGCTTCTGCCGCACTGATTTGACCCGGTCGAGAGCGGTCGCATACCAGTGTTCTCCAAGGATATCCAGCGCCTTCCTCAGGTATCCGCACGCCTGCTCAGGCGCCTTCTCCAGCACACACGCGGCTGCTGCGTCCGCCAGATAGATCGACTGCTGCTTTTTGGATTCTGTAGGCAACTCGTCCAAAACCCGCTCGAGTGTCGCCAGCGCTTGACGGCCGTCGCCAGCGGTGATCAAGGTGTTTGCCTTGAACCCTGCCAGACGCGTCGGGGAGAACCAGTCCATCCATGCAGGCGACGGAGCTTGCACGGGGTCATGAAGACCGTAGCTCTCTTCGGCGTGTTCGAGAATACGCACCGCTTGGCGCACATTTCCGAAACGCGTTTCGACCTCGGCTTCAACAGCATCCAGCCATGCGGTCACTTCATGATTACCGTGGCCTTTGCGGGCGAACGCCCGTGCCGCACGAATGCGCTCCCGCGCTTCTTCTGCTCTACCCACGTCACCCGAGAACGCCGGAATGAACGCCATGTGCGCGAGCACCGCCGCGCCGAGTAGGGCATCACCGGCCTCATGTGCTGCTTGCAACGCGAGCACAAAGCTGGATTGTGCATCTTCGGGTTGCTGAAGGTCGAAGAACTCCAACCGGCCAGAAAGCAGGCTGGATTCCGAAACAGACTGCGCCAGAGATATTTTCGAGACCCGTTCCGCATGGTTGATCAGCTCTTCTCCCAGACGTGCATGGTTGGAAACCGATCGCTGTAGCTGGCTCGCCGGCAGTGACCAATACAAGTGCCTATGCGCGACTGTAATTGCCCTGTACTCGTGGGCGACGCTCGCCGGCAGGGCGGCAGCTGGGCCGACCCGACGGTATCTCATCGTTGGACCGAATTCATCGCCAATCTCGTTCGTCCTCACCCCGACTGCCGCTGTCACCTCATCGGACCACGGTGGAACGAATCCGAGCTCGGTCACAGGGCGTTTGAACAGTGCTTCCAGCGCAGCGGCATATTCCGGGTTGGGCCATGGGGGCTCCGACGACTCCCAGCGCCGCACCGTGCGGCTCGCGACCTCGATCCTCAGCCCGATCTCGCGCGCAACGGCAGTGAGTGCATCTGCCAGTGCAGCCTGCGATCGATATCCCAGAGCCTGCCGCGCCGCTCGAAGCGCAGCGTTTCCTGTGTTCCCCATAGGAGCAATCATAGTCCGCTATTTGGCCGAGCCGGGCGCGATACGTAGGCATGCGGCCTCACGGTGTCCTCTTGTTTGTCCTTTTTATGGCCCCGATGGCGGGCCATTCTGACTACACGGCGGATATCGATCCGCGTGCGGACACAAGGCCGGGTTGATCTTCTGCCCAGCCGAACGTGAGAGGGACCAGATGATGCGGACCATCAATCAGCTCTGCGGCGAAACTCACCTCGTTGGAGCCCAACTGCCGCCACCAATTCAGTCCAGTGTCATTGCGGCCGACACGTTACCGGCCGAAATTCGCAAGTACGGGTGGAGAGTTCCCTTCTCCTCCTCGACACCGATCCGCAGGCACTACTTGCGGCAGGGACTCATCCCGGTCTGGTCGCGACGCGCGCTCTCTACCCAGGTTGGCCGATGAGAGCCTGCACACCCGCCCTGCAGATGGGTCCCACCTCCCCGATCAGTGCGGATACCCCCCGGCCCAGTATCGCTCGGGTGCACGACTACAGCCTTGGTGGGAAAGACAACTACGAGGCCGATCGCGCGGCATTCGCGGGGGTACTCGAGGTCGCTCCCGGTCAGTGTGAGGTGTCGCGGATGAATCGGCGTGGGCGACACCGCGTGGTCCGGTATCTGGCCGGGCCCGCGAGTGTGGATCAGTTTCTTGATATCGGGGCCGGGTTGCCGACGGTAGGCAACACTCACGAGGTCGCGCAGTTCGAGAACCGTGGGGCGAGGGTGGTTTATATCGACAGCGACCCGCAGCACCGGCATCGATCACACCCGCTACAGGCAGGCATCCAAGGACAGCCTCGACGCCATCGCCATGCACACAATCGTCGAAGAACTCGCCGCCCCGCTGATCAACTCCTTCTGCGAGTCCGGGGCCGCGGACCTGGTCACCGACTACGCCCGACCGCTCGTGGTTGCTGTCCTCAACCAGATGATGGGCTGCCCACCCGAAATCGGGGCACGGATCACCGCCGGGATGGCCGCACGTTTCGACACCGTCCACACAGCCGAAGCCATGACGCAGTTGCGGACCGCGCTCACGGAACTGATCGAACTCAAACGAGACCGGCCGGGCGACGACGCCACCTCCCGGCTGCTCGCCCACCCCCACGGTCTCGACCACGCCGAAGTGCTCGCCCAGCTGATGACCTTCTACGGCGCGGGTGGGGAAGCGCAACCGAACCTGATCACCAACACCCTGTTGCTGATGATGACCGACGAACGATTCGGTGGCGGACTTCTCGGCGGGAGCCTGTCGACCCGGGACGCCCTCGATGAGGTGTTGTTCCACGACCCCCCGATGGCGAATTTCTGCACCACCTACCCCCGCACCCCCATCCTTGTGGGCCAGACCTGGCTGCCCGCGCATCAGCCCGTGCTGATCAGCCTCGCCGCCGCCAACACCGACCCCACCGTCACCGCCGGTGACCTCACAGGCAACCGCTCCCACCTGGCCTGGAGCGCCGGACCCCACGCGTGCCCGGCCCGTTCCACCGGGCCCTGGCCGCACTACCGGTCGCCTTCGGCCCGACCCCGCCGGTGTCTGGCCCCGATACGACACCGCGGCCACGGAGGTGATCGTGAGTTCCCTGGCGGTCCACCAACTCATCACCCCCGCCCACACCCGCCCCCGGACCGAGCCCGTCGGTGCACAAACCGGCTCCCGCCCTGAGGCCGCAACCCCGCCGGTGTCCGGCCGGCTCGACGACTGCACCGCCGAACCGAGATTCGACTCCCTGGAAGAGGCCATGCGAACACGCGCAACACACACCGGCCACCAACCACTGTGCCATCAGTACCTGGCAGCGATCGCCTACCTCAGCGGCCTGTCCGACGACGCCGACCACGACTACAACCCATCCTGGAGATGACAACTCCCGCGATCGCGGGTTACGCGGGCAACGGACGGCTTCGCTGCGGGACAATCCCCCAGGTGAAACGAACGCAGAAACAAACGACAGACTGGAGGCATCTTTCGTGGACAACGACGACCAGATCGGGTTCGCACTCGACTTCGACGACAAAACCCGCGCATGGCTGGACTGGGTCGCACCCGAACACATGCAGACCCGGATCCAGACATTCCTCGCCGTGGCCGTGCCGGACCTGCCCCCAGACGCCGAATGGTGGCAGAAACCACACTCGACCCGGATCATGAAAGCCGCGATACCGTTGTTCGGCGACTGGGCAGGATTCACCGCACCGCAAAACCGAGATCTCGCCGACGGCTACATCCGATTCCAAGGCGAATGCTACGTCCGGCGTGCTGGATACGGGTGGATGAATGTCCCGGAATGGGGCCCGCCCCTCTACACCGACATCGGTCCGTCCGTGCGCTGCGGTGACGACCGGCTCTCCGATATCTCGATGGTGTCGATCGCCAAGCATCTGTTCCGAGAAGACAGCGGCCCCGAGATCATCGAGTACAGCATCGCCGAGGCCGCCCGCCGCGCACGCAGCACCCGCACCGCCACCTGACACCCGATACGACCTGTTCCGCATCACTTTTCGCCTGCACACCTTCAGCGTGCAACCCGGGGGTGGGTACCGCCGTGCCCGACGAATACGACGCCATCCGAAAGCGACTGACCCGCTATGAACGCGGCCTGTACTTCGAACTCGGCCGCGCGCGGGAACGCGGGGAAACCCGAGACAATGGATGGGTACCACAGTTCGAGATCAAAACCAGTGAAGGTACACGCATCCTGGACTCGGCGCGCACCGACGGACGTGGCACCGAAGGCGTCGAGCGCAAATCAGGCCGCGTCAACGAACGCGACACCTATTTTCAGCTGTTCAAAGAGCGCGCAGCACTCGAATCCGGACAGCTGACCCGCTCCCGGTGGGAAACCGTGGTCGGCGAAAAGATCCCGGACAAAGTCCGAAGGCAACTCGAAGGACTGGCCCGCGATTTCCCTGGCCGCTTCCACCACGAAGTCGTATCGCGCGCCGACGCCCTCCGCGCAATACAGCTGGGCCGATCACTGGCCAGCAAACAACTCGAACTCATACGGCCCTACGAACTCGACCGCGCCGACCGCGCACGCAAACGACTGGACAAAATCAGGGAAACCGTCCGGGTGCGCGACACCGCTATCGAACGTGACTCACCCACGCGGGAAACAGCACAACGGCAGACACGGGAACTCGCAGAGTCCGCAGACCATGCGCTAACCATAGAACGGGCCGATGCCGCCGCCCGGGAGCAACGCGAGGCCGCCGAGCAGACCCGTGCGCGAAAAGCAGCCGAGGCGGCGGCGCGGCGGCAACAGCAAGAAGCCGCGCAGCGGGTCGCAGAAGCAGCACGTAAAGACCGCGAAGCTGCCCGGAACGGAAACAACCCACCCATGACCGGGCGTGAGGCCGCCGACATCCTGATCGTGAACCGCCCGACACCAGGACTACCGCCCCCGCTGCGAGAACCACCCTCGCCGCGACGATCCGCACGCGGTCGGGATGCACGTGAGCGCGATCGTGGTGTCGAGCGTGAGCGGTGACCCGAGATGAGTAGTGAACGGCAAGGAGACCAGAGTCCCCGAGCCCTGCGCCGAACCCATTCGCTACTTACACACAGCACTCGTTGCCGCACTTACCTAGGTCAGGCCGTGGACTCGAATAGATCGAAGAAGGCGCAGGTAATGCCTAGTCGCGGTAGTCGGCCAGCAGAGTGTCGAGGAAACACCGGGTGGTCCGGGCGGCTTTCTCGGCGTCACCGTCGATGATGGCCTGCACCAGTTCGCGATGTTCGGCGGCGTACCAGCTGTCGATACGGTCGGTGCGCGAACGGATCCCGGATTCGATGTAGCCCAGCAACGAGTCGTAGAACTCGATGTACACGGCATTGCCGCTGGCGAGCACGATCGCACGGTGTAGTTGAACATCTGCCTCGATGGCCGCGGCCCGATCCACCCGCCACAGCCGGTTGCGATCGTCGAGTAGCCGGCGCAGGGTGGCGATATCGGTATCGTCGCGCCGGTGCGCGGCCAGCGCGGCGGCGGTGGCCTCGAGTCCGTGGCGTAATTCCAGGACATCGCGTTCGGCGGCTTCGGCGAAATATTTGGTCAGGGTCCCGCCCACTTCGGAGGTGGCGATGACATAGGTACCGGAACCCTGCCGCCGTTCCAGCATGCCGGCATGGACCAGCGCCTGGACGGCCTCGCGTAGGGTGTTGCGGCCGGTGCCGGTGAGTTCGGCCAATTCGGGCTCGGTGGGGATCCGCGTCCCGATCGGCCAGCGTCCCGAGCGGATATCCTCTTTGAGTTGCTCGGTGACCTGGGCGATGAGACTGGTGCGGCGCACGCTTTGCACGGCAACAGAGTACCGCCCATCACAATATTATTGCCCCGGTCATAGGGTCATCCTATGATTTCCGGGTGATTGCTGCGCTGCCCGAGACCACCCAAGCGGCCGATCAACCTCTCGAGCAGCGGAAACGTAAGCTGATCGAGGGCCGCTTACTGGTACTCGCGGCAATAGTCATGTCCGCACTCGTGCTCCGCGTGGCGGTTACCGCGTTCACGCCGCTGGCCGAGGACATCGGGCGTGAGATCGGCTACTCCACCGCCGTCGTCGGCGTCTTCGGAATGATTCCGACCCTCATGTTCTCGGTGACGGGGCTGCTGGCGCCGCTCCTGGCGCGCAGGCTCGGTCTCGAACGGACCGTGCTGCTCGCGATGGCGGCCGCCGGGACCGGCATGCTGGTGCGGGTCCTCGTCTCGGGGACGGTCGAACTGCTGCTGTTCTCCGCGCTCGCGCTCGGCGGTATGGGAATCGGCAATATTGTGGTCCCGCCGCTGGTCAAACGTTATTTCCCGGATCGGCTCGCCACGGTGAGCGCGCTCTACATCACCATGGTGCAGATCGGCACCGTCCTGCCGGCGCTGGTCGCGGTGCCGCTGGCGGAGGCACACGGCTGGCGCGTCTCCCTCGGAGTATGGGCCCTGCTCGGCTTCGCGGCGGCCGTCCCCTGGATCGGGGTGTTGCGCACTCGGCGCGGCCGGGCCACCGCGGACAACACGGCCCTCCCGGACCCGGGCAGCGCACCGTCCCCGCAGGTGTGGCGCTCGCCGCTGGCCTGGGGCATGGCGGCCACCTTCGGTATGACCTCGCTGACCACCTACTCGGTGTTCACCTGGCTGCCGACGATTCTGGCCGACGCCGGCGCCGACGCGGCGTTCGGCGGTTCCATGGTCGCCCTGTTCGCGCTCGTGGGACTGCTCGCCGCCCTCACCGCACCCACGGTGGCCGCCCGGCTCACCAACCCGTATCCGGTGGTGGTGGGGTGTGCCGCCTGTTTCCTCGTGGCCTTCGCCGGGCTGCTCTTCGCGCCCATGAGCGCGCCCGTCCTGTGGGTGGCGATCCTCGGTCTGGGCCCGAGTACTTTCCCGATGACACTCACCCTCATCAATCTGCGCACCCGGACCCCGGCCGGTTCCGCCGCGCTGTCGGGCTTCACCCAGGGGGTCGGTTACGCGCTGGCCTGTGTGGGACCGCTGGTCTTCGGCATGCTGCACACGCTCACCGGCGGATGGGCCGCCCCGTTCGCGCTGCTCTGTGTCGCGGTGCTGGTACTGCTGATCGGCGCCTGGCAGGCGTGTAAACCGCGGATGCTCGAGGACTCGGTCTCCCCGCGCTGAACCGCCCGCCCGGGTCCGGGCACGGCCCATGGTTCGGCGTCGGGAGTCGCGCTGGTGAGCGACGCGGGTCGTGATCGGCCGGTGCCCTCACCGCGCGCCGCCGCGGATATGGGCAGTTCTTCACCGGCGGAAATGTCGATGACACAGCGAATCAACATCGGCGGCCTGCTCACCTGAGCGCCGCGGACCGCGTGAGAAACCGTTGATTCGACGGTCATCTCGGGCAGCATTTCCGCAATACCGGTTTCCTACCGTGGGGTCGAACCACGTTGGGAGGCCCTTGTGAGCACGCAGACCGAAAGCCGCGGCGACGCCCTGTCGGCGATGTTTCGGCGGCCGAAACTGGAGCGCTGGGACGCCGAGGACACCGCGGCCTGGGAAGCAGGCGGTAAGAAGATCGCCACCCGCAATCTGATCTGGTCGGTCGTCGCCGAGCACATCGGATTCTCGATCTGGTCCATCTGGTCGGTCATGGTGCTGTTCATGCCGACCGCGACCTACGGCATCGACGCGGCGGGCAAATTCTTCCTGGTCGCCGTGCCGACACTGGTCGGCGCGATCCTGCGGATCCCGTACACGGTCGCCACGGCCCGGTTCGGTGGTCGCAACTGGACGGTGTTCAGCGCCGCCGCACTACTGGTTCCGGCCGTTCTCACGCTGTACTTCGTGAACCAGCCCGGGACCTCCTACACGACCTTCCTGATCGTCGCGGCGTTCGCCGGTCTGGGCGGCGGGAATTTCGCCTCCTCGATGACCAATATCAATGCCTTCTACCCCCAGCGGCTCAAGGGCTGGGCCCTGGGATTGAACGCGGGTGGCGGCAATATCGGTGTCCCGGTCATCCAGTTGTCCGGACTGCTGGTCATCGCGACCCTCGGTGACGGATACGCCTCGGTCATCTGCGCGGCCTACCTGGTGCTGGTGGTACTCGCCGGACTCGGCGCCGCCCTGTTCATGGACAATCTGCCGAACCAGAAGGCTGATCTGTCCTTCATGCTCACCGCGTTGAAGGTGCCGCAGTCGTGGGCGGTGTCGTTTCTCTACATCGGCACCTTCGGCTCCTTCATCGGCTACAGTTTCGCCTTCGGCCAGATCCTGCAGATCAGCTTTGTCGCCGGGGGCGACACCGCGGCCCAGGCCGCCCTGCACGCGGCGCAGATCGCCTTCATCGGCCCACTGCTCGGGTCGATCGCCCGCCCCTACGGCGGCAAACTCGCCGACCGGATCGGTGGCAGCCGGGTCACCGTGTTCACCTTCGGGGCCATGATGGTCGCGGCGGTCGCGGTGGCGGTGGCCTCGACGGTCGCCGACGGCTCGGGCAGGGGATTCTCCGGTCCGGTGCTCGCCGTGCTGGTGGCCGGTTTCGTGGCGCTGTTCATCCTGTCCGGGCTGGGCAACGGATCGGTCACCAAGATCATCCCGTCGGTTTTCGACGCCAAATCGCGCAGCCTGGACGCCGATCCCGCCGAACGCGCCGCCTGGGCGCAGAACACCTCGGGCGCGCTCATCGGTTTCGTGGGCGCCATCGGCGCCCTCGGCGGCGTCGGCATCAACCTGGTGCTGCGGTCGTCGTACTCCTCGACCCAGTCCGCGACCACCGCTTTCTGGGTGTTCACGGTCTTCTACGTCGCCTGCGCCCTGGTCACCTGGGCGGTGTTCCTGCGCCGACCGGCTGCCCCGGTCCGCGACCGGGAGGTGGTCGCGGCGGCCGAGGCCCTGGTCCGGCAGGCCGAATCCGGTTCCCGCGATGCCCAGCCCACCGAACCCCGGTCCGCCCGGTCGTCGGCGACCCTCTGACCCCGGATCCCCACGGAGGACACCATGAACGCACAGCGCAGAACAGTCGTCGTCGCCGGTCACGGCATGGTCGGGCACCGGTTCGTCGAGGCGGTCCGCGCCCGGGACGAAGCGGGACAGTGGCAGGTCGTCGTTCTCGGTGAGGAGAAGCGGGCCGCCTACGACCGGGTCGGCCTGTCGTCCTACGTCGGCAACTGGGACGCCGCCGCGCTGGCGCTGCCGGGGAACGAGTACGCCGGCGACGACCTGGTGGACCTGCGCCTGGGCCAGCGGGTCGAGGCCATCGACAAGGACGCCCAGAAGGTCACCATCACCTCCGGTGCGGTACTCGACTACGACGCGCTGGTCCTGGCGACCGGTTCCTACCCGTTCGTACCGCCCGTGCCGGGGCACGAACACCGGGAATGTTTCGTCTACCGGACCCTCGAGGATCTGGACGGTATCCGGGCCGCGGCCGACGCGGCCGGACCGGGTGCCCACGGGGTGGTCGTGGGCGGTGGCCTGCTCGGGTTGGAGGCCGCCAACGCGCTGCGCCTGCTCGGGCTGACCCCGCACGTGGTGGAGTACAACGACCGCCTGATGCCGGCCCAGGTCGACGAGGGTGGCGGCGCGATCCTGGAGAAACTGGTCACCGACCTCGGACTGCGCGTGCATACCGGGGTGGGCACCGCCGGGATCGAACGCGACGCGGCCGCCGGCCCCGCCGAACGGTTGCGGGTCACCCTGTCCGACGACACTGTGATCGACGCCGCGCTGGTTGTCTTCTCCGCGGGTGTCCGGCCGCGGGATCAGATCGCCCGCGACGCCGGGCTCGAGGTCGGCCCGCGCGGTGGCGTGATCACCGATCTGGGTCTGGCCACATCCGACCCGAACATCTACGCCATCGGTGAATGCGCCGCGATCGAAGGGGTCTGCTACGGGCTGGTGGCGCCCGGCTACACCACCGCCGAGATCGTGGCCGACCGGCTGCTGGGCGGTGCCGGTGAGTTCCCCGGCGCCGATATGTCCACCAAGCTCAAACTGCTCGGGGTGGATGTGGCGAGCTTCGGTGACGCGCACGGCGCCACCGAGGGCGCGCTGTCGGTGGTGCTGCACGACGCCGCCCGAGGCACCTACGCGAAGCTGGTGATCTCCGATGACGCGCAGACCCTGCTGGGCGGCATCCTGGTCGGCGATGCCACCCAGTACGCCGCGCTGCGCCCGCTGGTGGGCCGGCCGCTGCCGGCCGAACCGGCCGCCCTCATCTCCCCGGCCGGGGCGGAACTGGGCGCCGACGCGCTGCCCGACGAAGCCCAGATCTGCTCCTGCAACGATGTGAGCAAGGGCGCGATCTGCGGCGCCATCGCCGAGGGCGCCTGCGATATTCCGGCCATCAAGGCCTGCACCAAGGCCGGCACCTCCTGCGGCGGTTGTGTGCCGATGATCAAGAAGGTGCTCGAACAGTCCGGCGTGGAGATGTCCAAGGCGCTGTGCGAGCACTTCGAGCAGTCGCGCGCGGAACTGTTCCAGATCGTGCAGGCCACCGGTATCCGTACCTTTTCGGAGCTCATCGCCCGGCACGGCCGGGGGACCGGCTGCAATATCTGCAAACCGACGGTCGCCTCGATCCTGGCCTCCACCTCCAGCGATCACATCCTGGAGGGCGAACAGGCGGCGCTGCAGGACACCAACGACCACTTCCTGGCCAATATGCAGAAGAACGGCACCTACTCGGTGGTGCCGCGGATGCCGGGCGGCGAGGTCACCCCGGAACAGCTGATCGTGATCGGCGAGGTCGCCAAGGAGTTCGGTCTCTACACCAAGATCACCGGCGGGCAGCGGATCGACCTGTTCGGCGCGCGGGTGGAACAGCTGCCGCTCATCTGGAAGCGCCTGGTGGACGCCGGTATGGAATCGGGCCACGCGTACGGTAAATCGTTGCGCACGGTGAAGAGTTGCGTCGGTTCCACCTGGTGCCGGTACGGCCAGCAGGACTCGGTCGGTATGGCCGTGTTGCTGGAGAAGCGATACCGCGGCCTGCGATCGCCGCACAAACTGAAGCTGGCCGTATCCGGGTGCGCCCGGGAATGCGCCGAGGCGCGCGGTAAGGATGTGGGCGTCATCGCCACCGAGAACGGGTGGAACCTCTATGTCGGCGGTAACGGCGGCCTGACCCCCAAACACGCGGTACTGCTCGCGGGCGACCTCGACGACGCGACCCTCATCACCTATATCGACCGCTACCTGATGTTCTACATCCGCACCGCGGACCGGCTGCAGCGCACCGCGCCGTGGCAGGAGGACCTCGGTATCGACTACGTGCGCGAGGTGGTGTGCGAGGACAGCCTCGGTATCGCCGCCGACCTGGAGCAGGCGATGGCCGCCCATGTGTCCGGTTACCGCGACGAATGGGCCGCGGTCCTGGACGACGAGGAGAAGCTCTCGCGATTCGTCTCGTTCGTCAACGCCCCCGCCGAGGCCGATCCGACCATCGCCTTCGACGACAGCGGCGAACGCAAGGTCCCGGTGCTGCTCGGCCTGCCCGGGATGCCCGGAGGAGGCAGCGCAGTGTAACCACGGAGGGCGTGCCGGGTGGGCCGAGAGGAGACCGTCTGCCCGGGATGCCCGGAGGAGGCAGCGGAGTGTTACCACGGAGGGCGTGCCGGGTGGGCCGAGACCCACCGGGCACCACCGCGATCAGGGCGGTAGCACCCGTCGCTACGAGCGGGAAATGACGGCTTAACCGTCAGGAAACAGGCCGCCGGTACCAATGGGTAACGGCGTGTGGAGGAGAACACCGATGACCGTTATCGATACCCCAGTAGTTGTTCCGGCCACGACCGGGTGGACCCGGGCGTGCCCGCTCGACTACCTGATCCCCGGCCGCGGTGTGGCGGTGCTGCTGCCCGGCGGCGCCCAGGCGGCCCTCTTCCTGCTGCCCGAGGGCACGTTGTACGCGGTCGGCAATATCGACCCGTTCGGCCGGGCGGCGGTGATGTCGCGCGGTATCGTCGGCGACCGCGGCGGTGAGCCGGTGGTCGCGTCGCCGCTGCTGAAGCAAGCCTTCTCCCTGGTCGACGGCCGGTGCCTGGACGACGCCGGCACGCGGCTACCGGTATATTCCGTGCGCGTGGACGACGGACAGGTGTCGATCTCGGACCGGCCCGTGACGGTGGCCCCGGACGGCTGCCCGGTATGACAGTTCCCGACACGAAGACCGCGCTGGCCGGTTTCACGATCGGTCTCACCGCGGCGCGGCGGGCCGAGGAGTTCGCCACTCTGCTCACCCGCCGGGGTGCGTCGGTCGTATCCGCACCGGCCATCCGGATCATCCCGCTCGCCGACGACACCGAACTGGAACGGGTGACCGGCGAACTGGTCGCCGATCCGCCGCGGATCACGGTGGCCACCACCGGGATCGGTTTCCGCGGTTGGATGGAGGCCGCCGAGGGCTGGGGTCTGGCCGAACAGTTGCGCGCGACGCTGGGCGGCACCCGGATGCTGGCCCGGGGGCCGAAGGCCAAGGGCGCGATCCGGGCGGCCGAACTGCGCGAGGAGTGGTCGCCGGCGTCGGAGTCCTCGGCCGAGGTGCTGGACCATCTGCTCGCCGAAGGTGTCGAGGGCGTGCGGATCGCGGTCCAGTTGCACGGCGCCACCACCGAATGGGAACCGATACCCGACTTCTGCGAAGTCCTGCGATGCGCGGGCGCCGATGTGGTGCCCGTACCGGTGTATCGCTGGGAGCCGCCCGCCGACCGCGGTCCGATGGATCAGCTGATCGAGGCCGTGGTGACCTCCGCGATCGACTGTGTGACCTTCACCAGCGCCCCGGCCGTGGCGTCGATGTTGATGCGTGCCAAGGAGACCGGGGTTCTGGAGGGGGTGTTGCGCGCGCTGCGCAGCCGGGTGCTCGCGGCCTGCGTCGGCCCCATCACCGCCGCCCCGCTGGAGGAACTCGGCGTGCCCACCACGATGCCCGGCCGCGCCAGGCTGGGCGCCCTGGCCCGTCATGTCGCCGAGGAACTTCCGCGCCGGGCCGGCCGGATCAACGCCGCCGGCCACACCATCAGCGTGCGCGGGGCGTGCGTGGTGGTGGACGGCACGGTGAAACAGCTCGCCCCCGCACCCATGGCGCTGATGCGCTCGCTGGCCCGCCAACCGGGGCGGGTCGTCTCCCGTGAGGACCTGCTGGCGGCGCTGCCCGGCGGCGGCGACGATACCCACGCGGTGGAGACGGCGATCGCGCGGCTGCGGGCGGGGCTGGGTACCCCCAAGGCGATCCAGACCGTGGTCAAACGTGGCTACCGGCTGGCCATGGATCCTGCCGAATGCACCGACAACAACGCCGGTACGGCGCTTCCGGTGGCGGTCCCGGCGCGCACCGCGCGCTATGTCCGGACGGTGGTGCCGGGGTGAGGCGGCCGCCGCCCGCACTGGTGCTGGTCGCGCACGGTACCCGCAGTGCCAGGGGCGTGCAGATGATCGCCGCGCTGGCCGAAGCGGTCGGGCACGAATTGGATCGGCGGCACGGCCGGTGCGGCCACTCCGCCGTGTCCGGTACCGCCGGCCGTCGTGCCATCGCACCCGGCTACCCGAACTGTGGTTGTACACCCGAGCCGGTGGCGGAACCGGTTGCGGACGACTGCGCGGACCCGGCCGTGCGGACGGCGTTCGTCGATGTGCTCGGACCGTCGCCCGCGGAGGTGTTGCGCGATCTGGCCACCCGGGCCGTTGTGGCCGGCGATTGCGTTCCGGCCGTGGTGGTTCCGGCTTTTCTGGCCTCCGGATACCACGTCTACCAGGATGTACCCCGTGAGGTGACCGACAGCGGCCATCCCGCGGTGACCGTCACCGCCGCGATGGGGCCCGACCCCGCACTGGCCCGCATCATGGCTGTGCGGCTGCGGGCGGCCGGTTGGCGGCCCGGCGACGCCGTGGTCTTCGCGGCCGCGGGTTCCTCGGATGCGCGCGCCCGCGCCGATGTGCGCCGCGCCGCCGCCATGCTCACCGCCCAGCTCGCGACTCCGGTGCGCACGGCCTACGTCGCCACCGGAGCGCCGCGCGTCCCCGAGGTCGTGACGCAGCTCCGGGAGAGCGGACAGGAGCGGGTGTTCATCGCCTCCTATCTGCTCGCGCGCGGGCTCTTCCACGAGCGGCTGCACCAGGCCGGTGCCACCGGGGTGGCCGAGCCGATCGGGGTGCATCCGGCCGTGGTCCGGCTGATCGCGGACCGCTACCGCAGCGCGGCCCGGGACGCGGGTCGAGCACGAGTGCGCTGACGCTGCGTCCGCCTCCCGCGGGGTGTGCCCGGTATCGCGGCCGGCGGGCCCGTCGGCGTGTGTTGCGCAACCGGATACCGCTGAATCCCAGCGTGCTCGCGGTCAGCGCCTGCCGGAACGTCGTCGGCCGGGGCAGTACCCGCAGCTGGATACCGGCTTCCTCGTGCAGCCGCAGGAGGTCGCCGGCCGGTTCCGGAGCGGCGAGTGGTTCGACTGCTCCGGTGGAGTCGTGTGCTCGTCGGATCTTCGGAGAAGCGCAGTACCGCGCCGGGGCCGGGGCGCACGGGAACCGGCCCTGGTGCAGCCGCGCGGTCCGGCCGCGGGTACCGCCGCGCGGGCTCAGACCCGGTACCAGACGAACTGATCCTCGCGGGTCGGGCCGTACCGGTCGATCTGGTCGAACAGCAGGGCGGCCGGTTCCACGACCGCGCTGCGGCCCTGGGCGTCGTCGTAGGCCACCAGGATCCCGACGAACGCGGCGTGCCCGTCGGCGGTCTGACGGTAGACCACCCCACCGGAATCACCGGCCTCGGCGCCGAGCGCGTTGGTGGCGTAGAGCCACTCCTCGTTGGCCTCGGTGATCGATCCGCAACTCCAGCCGGTGGTCGCGCCGATCTTGCAGATCTCCTGCCCCAGCTGCGGTTTCATATCGACCGTGGACAGCCCGAACCGGCCCATGGACGCGGCGACGCCGATCCCGTCGTACAGGCGGATCAATCCGAAACCGAATTTCAGGCCCTCGTCCGGGCGATGGGTCTCGAACCAGCCGATCGGGTTACCGACCTTGTCGGTGACGATTCCCTGGTGGTAGCAGTGGCCGGCGGTCACCGCGTACTGGGCCGAGCCGATGGAACCGGTGAGTCCCACGGTGCAGCGGGTGGTGACCGCCTTACCATCGGCTATCTCCGTGTGCCGGATCTCCATCCCCGGGTACACCGTCACGGCGGGTGCGGCCGCGGTGGGTGCCGCCACCGCGGCGTACCCGGGGATCAGCGCCGTACCGGCCGCGGCGAGCACCGCGCACACCGCCGCGGTGACGGACATGGGACGGCGACTACGCCCCCACCGGAAAACGCTGAACATCGCGTACCTCGAATTGGCTCGAGCGACCGCCGACGCGGTCGGATCGGGCAGTCAGCGTAGACGATCGGGCGCCACGCCGCCGCGACGGCTCTTCCCAGCCCATGGAAGGTCGTATCCGGGTAGTCCGGACGGGAGCCGCCGACCGTGCCGGAATGTGTAAACAAATGTAAATCACTGGAGAAGCGGTGATTTCCGAAATTTCACCGTCGCGGCCCGAACGGCCTTGTCGGTGACCGGTTCCGCGGCCCCCGTCGGTGTTTTCCCAGGAGACCGGCCGCCACCGGGGCGGCGCGCGGCCGCCCGCCGTGACAACCGGATTGCGGTGATCTCACAGCTCACCGACCTGCGCTTTTCGATGTGAGAACGGGGTTTGGCCGGGTCGTGCGGCGTCCTTACAGTCGGTGCATCAGCCCGATCTCACCGCTTGCAGAAAAGGGGCGTCGTGGTCGTCTCACGTACTCCGGGCTCGGCGCACACCACTGCGGAAGGGCGTCCCGGGGCACCGGCCGCCGGGGACGCGCTACTGCGTCTGGGCAAGTACTTCCAGCGTGGCGAGGTCTCCGCGGACCATCGCACGGTGCACAAGGTGGGCGGCCGCGGCGCCGACGAGTTCTACCGTGACCGCTGGTCGCACGACAAGGTGGTGCGCTCCACCCATGGCGTGAACTGCACGGGTTCCTGCTCCTGGAAGATCTACGTGAAGGACGGGGTGATCACCTGGGAGTCCCAGCAGACCGACTATCCGTCGGTCGGCTCGGACAAACCCGAATACGAACCCCGCGGCTGCCCGCGCGGCGCCTCCTTCTCCTGGTACACCTACTCACCGGCCCGGGTCCGATATCCCTATGTCCGGGGCACCCTGCTGGAGTCGTACCGGGAAGCCAAGGCCCGGCTGAAGGACCCGGTCCTGGCCTGGGCGGATCTGGTCGAGGACCCGGAACGCGCCCGCCGGTACAAGTCCGCGCGCGGCAAAGGTGGTTTCGTGCGCGCCGAATGGTGGGAGGCCGCCGAGATCGCGGCCGCGGCCCATGTGCACACCATCAAGTGACGCTGTACGGCCGCACCGACGATGCTGCGGCCGTACAGTTCCCCGTTTCGATACCGGCACCCCGGGCGTCGTGACCCGCGGCGTACCGCCCACGACGGTGGCCGGGATCCACGGATCTCGATCGAACCGGACCACTACACCAGGGGGATGAACTCGACATGGTCGTCGTCGTGGGACCCCGCGGGCACGACGACCAGGCCGTCGCGGTCGATGAGCCCGCCGAGGTGGGCGGTGCGGATCGACGGATCGCCCACCCAGCCGCCGCCGGGCTGTCTCGCGTATCGGGCGGGCACGATCCGCGCCACCGGGCCGGAGATCTCGCCCGCGTTGCGCAGCGGTCCGCGGGCCCGCCGGGGCGCGGGGGCGCCGGTACGGCCGGCGACGATCACGGGTACCAGGGCGAGCAGAGTCGCGATCGCGGCGTAGGGATTGCCGGGTAGGCCGAGAACGGTTGTGGCGGAGTCGAGTTCGGCGACGACGGTGGAACCGCCCGGACGCAGGGCGAGCCGGGAGACCAGGAACCGGGCCCCGCGGCGGTCGAGGGCACCACGTAGCTGATCGGCCGCGCCACCACCGGTGGCCCCGACCACGACCAGGAGATCGCAATCGGCCGCGGTGGCCAGGACCTGGTCGAAACCGTGGGCGGTATCGCGGAGATGCACCCGGTCGAACACCGCGACGCCCTGCGCCGCGAGTAGCTCGGGCAGGATCGGGCCGATCGAATCACGGGTCTGCCCGGCCTGCAGTGGTCCGCTGCTGCGGATCTCGTCACCGGTCATGACGATACGAGCGCGGACCGGGCCGCGGACCGTGGCGGTGGTGACCTCCACGGCCGCGGCGGCCGAGACGAGCGCGGGCGTCACCGCGGTGCCGGCCGGTGCGATCTCGTCGCCGGGAGCGCGATCCTCGCCGCGCCGGCGGATATCGGAGCGCAGCGGGGTCTCCGGGAGCCGGTGCACTATGCGGTCGTCGGTGATCCGGGCGAATTCGTCGCGCAGCACCCGGATGGTGCCCTCCGGGACCTGGGCGCCGGTGGCGATTCGCACCGCTTCGCCCGGGCGCAACCCGTCGGGTCGCTGCCCGCCGGCGAAACCGATATCGGCGCGCAGCTCCCAGGGGCCGCCCCCGGCGACGGCGTACCCGTCCATGGCCGAGACATCGAAGCGGGGCAGCGCCTCGGCGGCGGTGAGCGGTGCGGCCAGTGCGGCCCCGCGCACCGCGTGCAGATCCGCCTCTCGTTCCGGAAGTGGGGACACGCCGGTACGCACCAGCTCCCGGGCCCGCTCGAGTGATACCGCCGCGGCACCGCCCCGGGCAGCGGGCGGCGCGGAACACCCGATGGCCCGGTCGCCGAGGGCGCTGCGGGCGGCGGCGATCTCACCGGGGGTATCGCAGTCGTCGACCCCGGGCAGCGCCACGATATTCGTGCGGCGCGGAACCAGGGCTTTCATCGGCTGGTTGAGCACGCTGTCGAGTTCGGCGAGCCGGGCCGTGAGCGGTTCGGTCCGCCACACACCGATCAGATACTGGGGGCGACCGGAAGGGTCGGCGGCGAACACCGCGTCGAAGTCGGCACTCTGCCGTACCAGTTCACCGATCACCGCGTCGGTGAGGAACGGGAGGTCCGCGGCGAGGACGACGATCCGGGGCGTGGGTTCGGCACCGAGCGCGGCCAGGCCGGCGGCGACCGCCGCGACCGGGCCCGAGCCGGGCTCCGGCTCCCGGGTCTGCACGATATGCGCGGCGAGCTCGGGGCGCGGCGGTCCCACCACCACCGTCCGCCCGAGGGAGGCCACCGCGGCCAGTGCCGTCTCCAGCATGGACCGCCCGCCGACCACGAGGCCCGGTTTGTCGACACCGCCCATACGGCTGGCCCGCCCCCCGGCGAGCACGATCACGTCCGGGGCCAGCGGAGAATTCGGCATACGGTCATGCTATTCGCCGTCTGGGACGATGGTCCGCCGGAGGCGCCGCCGCCGGGCGTTCCGGGCCGGTGGGACGACCGGGCGCGCGGCGCCGGGCCCCGGGCCGCACTACCCTCCTCCGGAGGGCCGGATTCCGGTTCCGGCCGAAACGAGGGGGTCGCCGATGCGACAAGTGCTCCGGGGGATACTGCTGTCCCTGCTGCTGGTACTCGCCGGGGCCACGCAGGTGGGCGTGGCGGCGGCGCAGGAACCCGACCGGCCGGTGGTCCGGGTCGGCACCGAGGGCACCTATCCGCCGTTCTCGTTCCACGATCCGCACAGCCGCCGGCTGACCGGTTACGACGTCGAGGTGATCGAGGCGATCGCCGACCGGGCCGGCTGGCAGCTGGAATTCGTCGAGACCCAATGGGACGCGATCTTTCCCGCCCTGGATTCCGGCCGGATCGACGTCATCGCCAACCAGGTCTCGGTCAACGACGCGCGCCGGGCGAAATACGGCCTGTCCGACACCTACACCTATTCACACGGTGTCATCGTCCGGCGCACGGGCGACGAGCGCATCCGGACCCTGGACGATCTGGCGGGCCGGACCACCGCCCAGTCGAGCACCAGCAACTGGGCCCGGGTGGCGCGCGACGCCGGTGCCGACGTCGAAGCGGTCGAAGGATTCACCCAGGCCGCCGCGTTGCTCACCCAGGGCCGGGTCGACGCGATCGTCAACGACAACATCGCCGTACTCGACTATCTGGCCAGCACCGGGTCGACGGATATCGAGATCGTCGGTGACGCCGGGGCGGAGACCAGCGAACAAGTCCTCACCTTCCGCAAGGACGACTCGGCTCTACTCGACCAGGCGAACCGGGCACTCGCCGCACTGGCCGCCGACGGGACGCTCACCGCCCTCTCGCAGAAATACTTCCGGGCCGATGTCTCGGTCCCCGGCGGCGGCAGCGCCGACCTGTCCGAGGGGCGCGGCCACCGCGACACCTGGGAGGTGTTGCGCGGGGCGGCGTGGCCCATGTTCGTCGGACTGGTGAAGGTGACGATCCCGCTCACCGCGCTGAGTTTCGGGATCGGGCTCGTGCTCGCCCTGCTGGTCGCGCTCGCGCGGATCTCCTCCTACCGGATCCTGGCCGGGCCGGCCCGCGCGTTCGTTTCGATCATTCGCGGGACCCCGCTGCTGGTCCAGCTGTTCATCGTGTTCTACGGGCTGCCCCAGATCGGCTTGAAGTTCGACCCGTTCCTGGCGGCGGTGATCGCGTTCAGCCTCAATGTGGCCGGCTATGCGGCCGAGGTGATCCGCTCGGCGATCCTGTCCGTGCCGAAGGGGCAGTTCGAGGCGGCGGCCACGGTCGGTCTCGGCTACGCGCAGACGCTGCGTCGCATCATCCTTCCGCAGGCGACCAGGACCGCGGTGCCGCCGCTGTCCAACACTTTGCTCTCGCTGCTGAAGGACACCTCGCTCGGCTCGGTGGTGTTGCTGACCGAACTCTTCCGCGAAGCCCAGCTCGCCGCGGCCGAGAGCAATGAATTCCTCGCGCTCTACACGTTCGCCGCGCTGTACTACTGGGTGATCTGCGTGGCTCTCTCCGCCGGTCAGAAACGACTGGAGACCCGACTCGACAGGTATGTGGCGAAATGACCGACCCCACCGGCCAGAACACCGAACCCGCCCGGATCCGGGTGCGTGGCCTGGAGAAGTCCTTCGGCGACCGGCAGGTACTGCGCGGCATCGACTTCGAGTCGCGGCGCGGGACCGTGACAGTCCTGCTGGGGCCTTCGGGTTCGGGCAAGACCACCGTGCTGCGATCACTGAACGCGCTGGACCTCCCGGAGCGGGGCGTAGTCGGCATCGACGATGTCGAGATCGATTTCGCCCGGCTGCCGCGCGGCCGGGCGGGGCGCTTGGAGGCGAGCCGGTTACGTGCCCAGAGTGGAATGGTCTTCCAATCGCACAACCTCTTCCCGCACCGCACGGTCCTGGAGAACATCGTCGAAGGCCCGGTCGTCGCCCAGCGACGGCCCCGGGAAGAAGTGGTCGCCGAGGCCCGGACCCTGCTGACGCAGGTGGGTCTGGCCGACCGGGCGGACAACTATCCCTTCGAGCTCTCGGGCGGCCAGCAGCAGCGCGTCGGGATCGCGCGGGCACTCGCGCTGAAACCGCGGGTGGTGCTGTTCGACGAGCCGACTTCGGCGCTGGACCCCGAACTGGTCGGTGAGGTGCTGGCGGTGATCGAGGACCTGGCGACCCAGGACTGGACGACGGTGATCGTCACCCACGAGATACGGTTCGCGCGGCAGGTGGCCGATCAGGTCCTGTTCCTCGACGAGGGCGTCATCGTCGAGCGGGGGCCGGCGGAACAGGTGATCGGCGAGCCGCGGGAAGAGCGGACACGGCGTTTCCTGCGACGCCTGCTCGACCCGGGCTGATCGGCTGGGGGTTCAGTCGAACCGGTGACGGGCGGTCCGCAGCGGGACCCGGCCGTCGGCGACGGGCACGCCCTCGGCCGCGAGCAGCCGCAGCTGCCGGTCGGCGAGGTGGGCCGCCGGTCGGCCCGAGGCGCCCAGCACCCGATGCCAAGGCAGGTCGGCGGCGTCGGTGCGCATGATCCACCCCACGGTCCGCGGGGTGGACAGTCCGGCCGCCGCGGCGATATCGCCGTAGGTCGCCACCCGGCCCGGCGGAATCGCGGCGACCAGTTCGCGGACACGTTCGATCTGTTCGTCGCTGGTGACCATCAGAACGCGTCCCGGATCAGTGCCGCGGTCTGGCGCGGAAGGATCTGGGCGACCATGTGTTCGCAATCCCATTCGTGCACGGTCAGCGCCGCGCCCAGCCGGTCGGCCAGTGCGCTGCGGAATGCGGGCGTGACGAACGGTGGATCCACCTTCGTGGCCCGGACCAGCACGGTCGGCAGGCCGGGCTCGGGGAGTACCGGGTCGCGTGCGAGTTGACCCCAGTACGCGATGAGCGCCGCCGTATCCACCCGCCAGCGCACCCGGCCGCCCGCGGCCGGTACCAGGTGCTCGTCGAGTTCGGCGCGCAGCAGCACCGGTGCGACCGCGCCCCAGCCGGTCGCGAGCTTGTCCATCCGGGCTTCGTCCACATCGGTGTAATCGGGCGAGCCGAGCGTGGCCTCGGCGACCTCGTGCAACCACGCCGGGTCCAGTGCGACGGCCGGATCGAGCAGGACCAGTCCGCGCACCAGCTCCGGGTGCCGTCGTGCCAGATGCAGTGCGCACGCACCGCCGAAGGAATGGGCGGCCACCAGCACGGGTTCCTCGGTTTCGGCGGTGATCAACGCCACCAGATCGGCGACGATCGTTTCGAGATCCCAGGGCGGCAGT
Organism: Nocardia sp. NPDC004568; assembly: GCF_040609955.1. Lineage (NCBI taxonomy): Bacteria > Bacillati > Actinomycetota > Actinomycetes > Mycobacteriales > Nocardiaceae > Nocardia > Nocardia sp. NPDC004568. The sequence continues at coordinate 18,049 of NZ_JBEXLL010000068.1, read as the reverse complement.
GCGGTGGAACGGCCGTGTCCGCGCAGGTCGGGGGCGATCACCCGGATATCGGGCAGATATTCGGTGGCCAGCGCCTCCCAGCGCTTGCCGTGGCCGGTCAGGCCGTGCAGGGCCAGCAGCACCGGGCCGGTCGCCGGGCCGAAACGGTGAACATGCAGTGTGGACACGATGACATTCTTATCCGAGCGCTCCGACACCGTGGCGGGTGCCGTTCCGACGTGGTACCGGCGGTGTCGGCCCCGTCTGTTGCAATAGCCGTCGTGGTGCGTTCGGATAAGCCGGTGCGGCTGGTGCGCCGGAAAGCGGCGGCTCCCCGGGCTCGGACCTGGGGAGCCGATATCGGCGCGCTGTTCGCCGCGCCGCCGCCGGCTACCACCACGCAACCCGGCCCGGATCGGGTCTGGCGGGTGCTCGGGGGGCCCGGTACCGGTAAGACCGCCCTGCTGATCGATGTGGCCGCGACGCGGATCGCCGGCGGTGCGGATCCGGAATCGGTGCTGCTGCTCACCCATTCCAAACAGGCCGCCGCGGCCGCCCGCGACGCGCTCACCGAGCGGCTCGACAACTGGACGGTGTGCGCCCCGGCGATCGAGGTCGTTGCGCCCGCGGACGGAACGGCCCGTGCCGCCGAGCCGGCGGCCGACCCGCTGTTCGCGCTCGCCGAGCCGGTGCCCCCGCCCGCCGCGGTGCCCGGTGCCGTCGGCGCGACCCGGGAGCCGCTGGCCCGCACGGTCCACTCCTATGCCTTCGGGATCCTGCGCCGGCAGGCCGCGCGGTACGGGAATCCGCCGCCGCGGCTGCTCACCGGTGCCGAACAGGACGCGGTGCTGCGCGAGATGCTGCGTGGCGATCTGGCCGATATCGCCGCCGGAGCCGGTGACCTGTGGCCGCGGCGGTTACAGCCCGCGCTGGGTCTGACGGGGTTCGCCGACGAACTGCGCGATCTGATGCTGCGGGCCACCGAACGCGGGCTCGGCCCGGAGGATCTGATCGAGCTCGGCCGGCGCCGGGACCGTCCCGACTGGGTCGCGGCCGGCGGTTTCGCGCTGCGCTACGAACAGGCGATGCTGCTGCGCTGGTCGGTCGGGGTGGCCGCGCCCGAGGCGTCGGCGCCCGCCCTCAACGCGGCCGAACTCGTCGGCGCCGCCCTGGACGCGCTGGCCGCCGACCCCGAACTGCTGGCGGCCGAACGGGCCCGGTTGCGCTGTCTGCTGGTCGACGACGCCCAGCATCTGGATCCGCAGGCGGCGCTGCTGGTGCGGGTGCTGGCGGCCGGAGCCGGGACCACGGTGATCGCCGGCGATCCCGATCAGGCCGTGTACACCTTCCGCGGCGCCGATTCGCGGTTCCTCACCGAGGACGTCCCGGCGGGGCGGCGCATCGTCCTCTACGACAACCACCGGTCCGGTCCGGCGATCGTCACCGCCACCGCCCGGATCGCGTCGCGGCTGCCGGGGCTCGTCCCGCATCGCACCACCCGGGCCGATCTGGGGCCCGCGGAACGCGGTGACCTGCCCCCGGATACCGGTGCCGAATTGCCCGTCCCGGCGGAAGTGCGGGTACGGGTGCTCGGCAGCCCGGCCAAGGAAGCGTCATTGATCGCCGACCATCTGCGCCGCGCGCATCTCACCGAGGGCGTGCCCTGGTCGCGGATGGCGGTGATCGTGCGCTCGGTGCCGTTGCTGCTGCCCCCGCTGCGCCGGGCCCTGCTGGCGGCCGGGGTCCCCATCGCGCAGCCCGCGAACGATATCCCGCTGGCCCGGCGCCGCGGTGCCGCCTGGATGCTGCTGGCCCTGCGGGCCGTGCTCGCGGGCGAAGCCGCACGCCGCGGCACCGGGTCCACCGAATCCCTGTTCGGCCCGGACGAGGCGCTCGACCTCCTGGCCGGACCACTCGGCGGGGCAGACGCGATCAGCCTGCGGCGGCTGCGGCGCGGGATCCGCCGCGCCGCGGTGGAACTCGCCCGCACTGCGGAGCCGGAACTCGCCCGCACCGCGGAGCCGGAACTCGCCCGCACCGCGGAGCCGGAACTCGCCCGCACCGCGGACCCGGAACTCGCCCGCACCGCGCACGCGGATTCTCCCGGCCCCGCGGACCTCGACCGGGCGGGCACTCCGGGTCCGGCGCCCACCTCGGTCCCCGGCCGGGACGAAGTCGCTGGTCCCGACTCCACCGACATGCCGGTTTTCCCGCCCGAACCGGTGGACGAGCCGCCCGTACCCGATCCCGAATCCGCCGAGGATCCCCTCGGCGAGTTCCCGCCCCGCGATCTCTTCGCCGAGGTCAGCCGGCACCGGGCCGACGCGGATTGGTTCGGAGTCGACGAGGAATATTCCGGCGCCGATCCATGGGACGGACTTCCGCCGGAACCGCCGGCGGCCGAAGAGGACGCCCCACCGGAGCCCTACCCCGCCGACAGCGACGCGCCCGACATCGGAACCACGGATGACCCTGCCGATGCCCCCGGAGCGGCTCGCGCGGGCGCGGGGTCCCCGGCCGGCGAACCGGATGCCGGCTCCGTGCGGCGGGTCCCCGGCGGTGCCGTCTCCGACCGGCCTTCCGTGGAGGTGCTGCGCGACCTCCTGCTCGGCGCCGGTGACGACCGGATCGTGGCCGGTCTCACCGAGGTCGAACTCGCCCCCCTCGAGCGGGCGGCCCGCGCTCTGGACCGGGCCCGCCGTGTCCGGCGCGCGGGCGGCGGTCTGGAGGATGTGCTGTGGGCGCTGTGGACCGGGTCGCGGCTGGAACGGCGCTGGCTGGCGCAGTCCCGGCGTGGGGGAGCGGCGGGTATGCAGGCCGATCGCGATCTCGACGCCGCGGTCGCGCTGTTCGACGCGGCGGCCGCCTATACCGACCGCCTGCCGGGCGCGACCATCGAAGGTTTCGTCGAATATCTTCTCCAGCAGCAGATCCCACAGGATCGGACCGTAGGAATACAGCGGGAGGAGGCCGTGGATCTGCTGAGCGCGCATGCGGCGGCCGGCCGGGAATGGGAGGTCGTCGCGGTCGCCGGTGTGCAGGAGGGGATCTGGCCGGATCCCCGCCCACGGGGAACACTGCTGCACACCGAGGATCTGGTGGACGAGGTCGCCGGTATCACCGAACGCGTCAGCCGGGCCGCGCCGATCCTGGCCGAGGAGCGGCGGCTGCTGTTCGTCGCGTGCAGCCGGGCCCGCCGGTCACTGCTGGTGACGGCGGTGGAATCGGTGACCGGCGACCGTGATCTGGTGCCCTCCCGGTTCCTGGCCGAACTGCTCGGCGGTGAGACCGGCGGGGAACCCGGTGCGCTCCCGGTCGCCGAGCCCGGCCGGGTGCTGGCCCTGCACGCGCTGATCGCCGAACTGCGCGCGGCGGTCTGCGATCCCGGCGCCGGGGAAGAACGCCGCCACCGTGCCGCCCGGCAACTGGCCCGGCTCGCGCTGGCCGGGATCCCCGGTACCGCGCCCGACGACTGGTACGGGGTGCCCGAGCTCAGCTCTACCGAGACCTTGTGGGACGACGACGCCCCGATCGCGCTGTCGCCCTCCACGGTGGAGCTGCTGCGGACCTGTCCGCTGCGCTGGGCACTGGAGCGTAACGGCGGATCCGACGGCGAGAATCCTCACGCCGTCAAGGGAACTCTGGTGCACACGCTGGTCCAGGCGCTGGCCGGCCGGGTGCCGCTCGATCAGGTGCGCGCCGAGCTGGCCCGGAGCTGGTCCGCGATCGATCCCGAGACCAGCTGGTACTCCCGGCAGGAACTGCGCCGCACCGAGGCCATGCTGGACGCGTTCGTCGCCTGGGTGCGTACCACCCGCGGTGAACTCACCCAGGCCGGGATCGAGGTACCGGTCGACTGTGTGCTGCCCGCGCCCGGCGACGATGCGCCCGAAGTCCGTATCCGCGGCCGGATCGACCGGCTGGAACGGGACGCCGCGGGCCGGTTCGTCATCGTCGATGTGAAAACGGGGAAGAACCCGGTCAGCGAAGCCGACGCCGCCCAGCACGCGCAGCTGGCCACCTATCAGGTCGCTGCCGCGGCAGGCGCCCTCGAGGAGAGTGCCGGCGATCCCGAACCCGGTGGGGCCCGGCTGGTGTACGTCGGGTTGCCGGCGTCCAGCGGGGTGGCGAAGGAGCGGGTCCAGCCCGCGCTGGACGCCGAAGCGCTGGAGACCTGGCGCGAGACCATCCACGCCGCGGCCGCGAGCACCGCGGGCCCCGGCTTCCTGGCGATGCGCAACGAGGGCTGCCGGCATTGCGCCGTGAAGAACAGCTGCCCGGTGCAGGACGCCGGGCGCCAGGTGACCGACGAGTGAGCGCCCGGGTCTCGCCGGAACAACTGGCCGACGCACTCGGGCTCCCCCCGCCGACCGCGGAACAAGCCGCGGTGATCGCCGCACCGCCCGGACCGGCGCTGGTGGTGGCCGGGGCGGGCGCGGGCAAAACCGAGACCATGGCGGCCCGGGTGGTCTGGATGGTGGCCAACCGGCTGGTCACGCCCGAGGAGGTGCTCGGGCTGACCTTCACCCGCAAGGCCGCTCAGCAGCTGACCGCCCGGATCCGCACCCGGCTGGCCCGGCTGGCCGGGTCCCGGTTGCTGCGTGACCTCGACCCCTCCGGCGAACTGCGCGCCACCCTGGCCGGTGCGGAACCGGAGATCAGTACCTACCACTCCTACGCCGGCCGGTTGCTGAGCGAACACGGCCTGCTGCTGCCGGTGGAGCCGTCGGCGGCGCTGCTCACCGAGACCCAGCTGTGGCAGCTCGCCCATCAGGTGGTGCGCGGCTGGGACGGCGACCTCGACACCGACCGTTCGCCGCTGACGGTCACCGAGGCGGTACTAGCGCTGTCCGGGCAGCTGGCCGAACATCTGGTGGAGCCGGAAGAACTCGCCGAGGCGCATACCGAACTCGAGAAACTGGTGCACACCCTGCCGCCCGGACCGCGGCAGCGCGGCGGGCCGAACAAGGACCTGCTGTCGATCCTGCGCGCACAGCGCGAGCGGGTGGCGCTGCTGCCGCTGGTCCAGCAGCTACGAGAGACGCTGCACCAGCGCGGCGCCCTGGATTTCGGCGCCCAGATGTCGCTGGCGGCGCGCCTGGCCGCCGAGCACCCCGACGTCGCCACCGCCGAACGCGCCCGCTTCCGGCTGGTGCTGCTGGACGAATACCAGGACACCGGTCACGCTCAGCGCATCCTGCTGTCCGCGCTGTTCGGTGCCGGTTACCCGGAGTATCGCGGCGCGCGACCGCGCGAGCTGTCGGTGACCGCGGTCGGCGATCCCATGCAGTCCATCTACGGCTGGCGTGGCGCCTCGGCCGCCAATCTCCCGCGTTTCACTACCGATTTCCCGGTCGCCTCCGGTGTCCCGGCGCCGGTGCTGCCGCTGCTCACCAGCTGGCGCAACCCGCCCGAGGCTCTGGATCTGGCGAATATGGTGGTCGAACCACTGCGCGCGGCGGCCCGGGACAGCGGCGGTGTCACCGTCGACCCGTTGCGCCCGAAACCCGGTGCGGAAGCCGGCGTGGTCGCGCTGGCGCTCACCGATACCGTCGCGAGCGAACGCCGGTGGATCGCCGAACGGATCGCCGCGCACTGGGCGGTGGCCCGGGACGCGGACCGGCCGCCACCCACCTCCGCGGTGTTGATCCGCCGTAACGCCGACGCCGCCGAACTCGCCGAAGAGTTGCGGGCCCAGGGGTTACCGGTCGAGATCGTCGGTCTGGGCGGGTTGCTGTCGACACCGGAGGTCGCCGATATCGTCGCCACCCTGCGCCTCATCGCCGACCCCGCCGCCGGGAGCGCCGCGGTGCGGATTCTCACCGGTGCCCGCTGGCGGATCGGCAGCGCCGATCTGGCCGCGCTGGCCCGGCGGGCCCGGGAGCTGTCCATCACCCGCGACCCCGGCGGCGATATCACCGACTCCACCACCCTGGCGGCGGCCCTGCACGAGGTGGCCCCCGAACCCGCCGAACGGGCCGGTCTGGCCGACGCCCTCGCCGATCCCGGTCCGGCGGACCGCTATTCGACGGCCGGATACCGGCGGCTGACCGCGCTGGGGCGGGAACTGGCGTTGCTGCGCGAACGAGCGGCACAGCCGCTCACCGAGCTGGTCGCCGATGTGGAACGCACCATCGGTGTCGGTGTCGAGAGCCAGGCCCGGCGCGCGCTCGCGGGTTCCGGCGCCGGACGCGAACACCTGGACGCCTTCGCCGAAGTGGTCGCCGGATTCGCCAACGACACCGGGGCCACCCTCGGCGGTCTGCTCGCTTTCCTCACCGCCGCCGAATCCGTGGAGAACGGGCTGGAACCCGGCGAGGTGGAGGTCGCTCCGGACCGGGTCCAGGTGCTCACCGTGCACGCCGCGAAGGGGCTGGAATGGGAAGTGGTCGCGGTACCGCACGTCACCCGGGACGTTTTCCCGTCCACCCGGGGGGTGAACACGTGGCTCGGTGCGCTGGCCGAACTGCCCACCTCGCTGCGCGGTGACCGGGCCACCGCGGAATCCCCGGACGGTGTACCGGTTCTCGACCTGTCCGATGTCACCGACCGTGCGGAGTTGCAGCGCGGCCTCACCGCGCACAAGGAAGCGCTGGCGCGGCGCCGGCTCGACGAGGACCGCCGGCTGTTCTACGTCGCGCTCACCCGGACCGAGCGCGTCCTGCTGGTCTCCGCGCACCACTGGCCCGAGACCGGCGACAAGCCCAAAGGTCCCTCGGAATTCCTGCTCGAGGTGAAAACCGCCGCCGAAAAGCCCGGCAGCGGGATCGAGATCGCCTGCTGGGCAGCCGATCCCGAGCCCGGTGAACCGAATCCGCTGGCCGCCACCCCGGTGACCGCTTCCTGGCCCGCCGACCCGCTCGGCGCCCGCCGCGCCGATATCGAAGCGGGAGCCGCGCTGGTGCACGCGGCGCTGGCGGAATTCGCCGCCGGCGCACAGGAGCCCGAATCCGGCGACGATCCCGACGGCTGGATCGCCGATGTGGACGCGCTGCTCGCCGAATACCGGGCCGGTGCGGACGCCGCGGTAGAGGTCGAACTGCCCACCCAGCTGCCGGCGACGGCGCTGGTCGAGATGCGCGCCGATCCGGACCGGCTCGCCGCCCGGCTGCGGCGCCCGCTGCCCTACCCGCCCAATCCGCTGGCCCGCCGCGGCACCGCCTTCCACGCCTGGGTACAGCGCTGGTTCGCCACCGATCAGTTACCCGGTTTCGACGATCTGCCCGGCGCGGCCGACGCGGGCGCCGCCGCGGACGCCGAGCTGGCCCGGATGCAGGACGCGTTCCTGTCCTCGCCCTGGTCGGCGCGCCGGCCGGTGGAGATCGAAGTGCCGTTCGAGACCACCATCGCCGGGGTGGTGATCCGCGGCCGGATGGACGCGGTGTTCGCCGAACCCGGCGGCGGCTGGACCGTCGTCGACTGGAAGACCGGCGCCGAACCCGGACCGGCCGACGAAGCCGCGGTGGCGGTGCAGCTGGCGGTCTACCGGTTGGCGTGGGCGCGGCTGCAAGCGGTGCGTACCGGGGAGACCGAGCAGCGGATGCTGGACCGGATCGGCGCTGCCTTCCACTATGTGCGCAGCGGTCGCACGGTGGCGCCCGAGCGTCTACCTGGCCCGGAGGAACTGGTCGAGCTGCTCACCGATTCGACCCGCCGAGACGGGGACGAAAGTCAGGTGTAGTTCCCCGGGAGGTCGTCACCGGGTGCTCCTGCCGGCAGCATCCCGAGCGGTTGTCGGTTCTGTGGCCGGACAGCGCGTCGATCACCCGCCGCGCACGCCGGTCACTGGTCCGGTGCGGCCCGGCGGCTCACCGCCAGCGCGCCGGTGATCATCGGCCACTGCAACGGCAGCCGCAGCACCGAGATGGCCTTCAGGAGTATCGGTGCCTTCGGATCGCGCACCGAGTCCGCGGCGAACTGGATATTCGCCGGGAACACCGCGACGAACAACAGCGCGGCCAGCCGGCCGCCGAGCCGCCGGGTCCGGGGGATCAGCAGCGCGGTCCCCACTCCGATTTCGGCCACTCCGGACCAATAGGTGTAGGACCGCGCCTTTCCGGGCAACTGCGAGGGGACGATCGAATCGAACGGTGTGGGAGCCACGAAATGCAGGACGCCGGCGCCGAGGAGCAGCGCGGCCAGTCGAAGCGCCGGGGTGCGACCGGAATCCGGTGCGCCCGCCGGGGTGGTATCTGCCATGGCACCACCATAGAGACCGGCCGCGAGTGGGTGCCCGACGTGACGGCGGGCGAGCGGGTAGGCTCCCGAGCTGTGTCGGAGGGACTGACAGTGACCGGTGTGCGTGACGACCGGACCGGTGAAAGGCGTCGCCGGTGAGTTCGCGGTTCGCCGATCTCGGGAATCGGGCCCGCGGCGCGGCCGGCCCCCCGGATTTCGCCCTGGTCGGGCTTCTCCGTATCCCGGAGGTCCAGAACAGCCCGTGGATCTCGCTGACCCGGCGGGTGCTGTTCGCGATCGGTCTGCTGTGTGCCGCCTCGATCGTGGTGTACCTCGGCCGCGACGGCTACCGGGACGGCGCCGATGATTCGGTGACCCTGCTGGACGCGTTCTACTACGCGACCGTATCGCTGTCCACCACGGGGTACGGCGACATCACCCCGGTCACCCCGTCGGCCCGGCTGGTGAACATCTTCGTCATCACCCCGTTGCGAGTGCTGTTCCTCATCGTCCTGGTCGGCACCACACTGGCGGTACTCACCGAACGTTCCCGCCAGGCCTTGAAGATCCAGCGTTGGAGGCGCACCGTGCGTAATCACACTGTCGTCGTCGGATACGGCACCAAGGGCCGCACCGCCATCGACGCCATGCTCGGTGACGGCGTACAACCCGCCGATATCGTCGTCGTCGACATGGACGCGGTGAGCTTGGAGGCGGCCTCGACCGCCGGGCTGGTCACTGTGCACGGATCGGCCACCCAGTCCGATGTGCTGCGGCTGGCGGGTGTGCAGAACGCGGCCTCGGTCATCGTGGCCACCAACCGCGACGACACCGCGGTCCTGGTCACCCTCACCGCCCGGGAACTCACCAAGAAGGCCAAGATCGTCGCCTCCATCCGGGAATCGGAGAACACCCATCTGCTGCGGCAGTCCGGCGCCGATTCGGTGGTGGTGTCCTCGGAGACCACCGGCCGGCTGCTCGGCATCGCCACCACCACGCCGAGTGTGGTGGAGATGATGGAGGACCTGCTCACTCCGGAGCACGGTTTCGCGGTCGCCGAACGCGAGGTCGAACCCGGTGAGGTCGGCGGGTCACCGCGACATCTCAGCGATATCGTGCTCGGCGTCGTGCGCGACGGTGAGCTGGTGCGGGTCGGAGAACCCGCGGTCGACGCGCTGGAGTCGGGGGACAAGCTCCTCTACATCCGTCGCGCCCGCTGACCGCGCCGCGGCCGTTACCGGGTAGCGATACTCTCGAAACGTGGCCGTATTCCAGCTCAACCAGATCCCCCTGCTGGCCCGTTCGACGCTCGACCGTGCCGATCACCTACGCACCGACGAGCAATCGCTGAAGGAAGGCTGGGCCACGGCCCGGCTGCTCCGGGTGGGACCGCGCGGCACGGTGCGCTTCGAGTCGGGGGCGCTGGTCTGGGAAGCTGCCCTCGAGCTGGCGGCCGAGCCGAGTCCCGACGCCGTGTTCCTGGGGGTTCGGGACGGAGTACACCTGTGGGCGGTGCAGGACAACGCGCTCACCGGCGACCTGAAGGATCTGCGCCGGCTCGCCGACGCCTCGATCGACGATTTCACCGCTGGGGTGCTGTCCACCGCGCTCGCACTGATCAACTGGCATGCCGGCGCCGCGTACCACGGGCAGGACGGCACGCCGACGATGCCGGCCAAGGGCGGCTGGTCCCGGGTGGCCGAGGACGGGCGCGAGGATTTCCCGCGCACCGACCCCGCCGTGATCTGTCTCATCCACGACGGCGGCGACCGGGTGCTGCTGGGCCGGCAGGCGACGTGGCCGGAGACGATGTTCTCGCTGCTGGCCGGGTTCGTGGAGGCGGGGGAGTCACTGGAACGGTGCGTCGAGCGGGAGATGCGCGAAGAGGTCGGGCTCGACGTGCGCGATATCCGGTACCTGGGCAGCCAGCCCTGGCCGTTCCCGCGTTCGCTGATGCTCGGTTTCTGTGCGCAGGCCGACCCGGCCCAGCCGCTGGTCTTCACCGACGGTGAGATCGCCGAGGCGCACTGGTTCACCCGCGACGAGGTGCGCACGGCGCTGGCGGCGGGCGGTTGGCGGTCCCGTCCGGAGGAGGGCGAGCCCGCCCCGGCCGGCGGCGCGCGGCTGTTGCTGCCCGGCTCGATCTCGATCGCCCGGACGATCGTGGAATCCTGGGTCGCCGCGGGGTAGCGGTTCGGCAGCTCCTGAGGAGACCGGGGCCCGGTCCCCCGGCACTGCGATGTTCACCCAGCGCGAAGACCGTCCGGGCAGACGGACCGGGCGGTTCGCCGCGCCTACTATGGACGACATGCAGCTTCACGAAGCGCCCGACAGCGGCTCGCGCGCGCTCCCCGGACAGCACCCGGACGCAATGCCGGCGGGTGAGGCGGAATGAGCGACCTCCCGTTCGGCTTCTCGCACGGCGACGACGACGATCGCGGCCGCGGCGACAAATCGGGCGGCGGCGGTAACGATCCCTTCGGTTTCGGTGCCGGCGGCGCCGGTTTCGACCCGGCGGCGCTGGGCCAGATGCTCTCCTCGTTGGGGCAGATGCTCAGCGGTATGGGTCAGGGAATGGCCGGTGGGGGCGGCGGCGGCCCGGTCAACTACGACGTCGCCAAGCGGCTGGCCCGCCAGCAGCTCGGGAAAACCGTCCCGCCCGTATCCAGCGGTACCGCCGCCGCGGTCGCCGATGCCGCGCACCTGGCCGAACTGTGGCTCGACGACGCGACCACCTTCCCGGCCGGTGCGACGAGCACCGTCGCCTGGACCGCCGACGATTGGATCGAGAAGACCCTGCCCACCTGGCAGCGGCTCTGTGACCCGGTCGCTCAGCAGATCTCCGGTATGTGGACCGCCGGGCTGCCCGAGGAGGCCCGCGAGATGGCCGGCCCCATGATGGGGATGCTCGGGCAGATGGGCGGGCTCGCCTTCGGCTCGCAGCTCGGCCAGGCGCTGGGACAGTTGGCCAAGGAGGTGCTGACCGGCACCGATATCGGCCTGCCGCTGGGCCCGGCCGGTACCGCCGCCCTGCTGCCCACCGCCATCTCGGAGTTCAGCGAGGGACTCGAGCAGCCGGAGAGCGAGATCATGGTGTTCCTCGCCGCCCGCGAGGTCGCCCACCAGCGGCTGTTCGTCCATGTGCCCTGGTTGCGTCAGCAGGTACTCGGCGCCGTCGAGGACTACGCGCGTGGGATCACCATGGACTTCTCCGCCCTCGAGGACGCCGCCCGCAATCTCGATCCGTCCGCGCTCACCGACCCGTCCAAACTCGAGGAAATCCTGGCTCAGGGCAGTTTCGAGCCGCAGACCACGCCCGAGCAGAAACAGGCGCTGGACCGGCTGGAAACCCTGCTCGCCCTGATCGAGGGCTGGGTCCAGGTGGTGGTGGCCGCGGCGGTAGGTGATCGGCTACCGGGCGCGGGCGCGCTCGCCGAAACACTGCGCCGGCGCCGGGCCACCGGTGGTCCCGCCGAACAGACCTTCGCCACCCTGGTCGGTCTGGAGTTGCGTCCGCGCAAACTGCGCGAGGCCGCCACCCTGTGGCAGCGGCTCACCGACGACGCCGGTATCGACGCACGTGACGGCGTGTGGGCGCATCCCGACCTGCTGCCCGACGCCGCCGACCTCGACACGCCCGCCGGGTTCATCGATTCGGTGATCGGCGGTGGCGCGGGCGCGTTCGACGATCCGCTCGCGCAGTTGGCGGCCACCGAGGCCGCCGAACGCGAGGCGGTGAAGACCGAGGACGAGGACGGCGACCAGCGTCCCGATACCGATCCGGAGGATCCGGAGTCCGGTAGGAAGTAGCGATCGACGGGCCCCGGCGGGATCTGGCGGGGCCTGTTCCGCACGACTTTTCGCGACCGCCCACGCGGTTGTCGCGGGCACCCGCTCACCTCGGTGAAACCGAGTTGTCCACAGGGCGAGAACCTGTGGACAACTCGCCGCGCGAACCCGTTGCGCCGCATCGGGGCTCGCATACTTCCAGCATGACGATGCTCCGGCCACGCGCCCCCCTGCTGCATCCCCGGGTGCCGATCCTGGTCCGATCCACCGGGCAGGTCCAATTGGGCTGGGATCCCGATACCGCGGTGCTCTGTGAGGCGCCGGGTCTGGAGACCCAGCAGGTGCTGGGTTTTCTCCGGCTGATCGACGGGCTGAACAGCAAGCCCGCGATCATCTGGCGGGCCCGCTCGCTCGGTGTGGAACCCGGGCAGGCCACGGCCCTGTTCGAGGTGATCGATACCGCGGGCCTCCTGGTCCACCCGCCCCGGCCGGCCGGGCGGGTGCGGTCGATCCGGGTGCACGGCATCGGTCCGCTCACCGACGCGATCGCCGCGGGCCTGCGCGATCTGGGAATCCGCCCGCAGCGCTCGCGCGACTACCGCGGTGAAATCGACGGCCGGACCCGCCCCGCCGATCTCGTGGTGCTCGCCGACGCGCTGATCCCGGATCCTCGGCTGGTGCGCGATCTGTCCCATGCGCGGACCGCCCATCTGGTCGTGCGGCTCCGCGACGGGAAGGGGATCGTCGGCCCGCTGGTCCAGCCCGGCCGGACCAGCTGCCTGCGCTGCGCGGATCTGACCAGAGTCGATCACGACGCGGAATGGCCGCGGCTGGCCGCGCAGCTGCTCGGCCGAACCGGTCATGCGAGCCCCGCCGGCATCGCCGCGGTGGCCGCGCTGGCGCTCGGCGAACTGGAGACGATCATCGCCTGCGAACCGCGTTTCCCACCGGAAACGCTGAACAGGACCCTCGAGCTCGATCTCGATACCCGGTTTCTCGATCGCCGGTCGTGGGCGCCGCACCCCCGCTGCGGTTGTCTCGGAAGCCCAGTCGGCGAGTCCGTGTGAGGACTTTCACATTCGAGGTCGAGGGTAATTCTCTCCGGTTTTACGTGGCAGTGAAGCACGGTTGTCGGCCATGATGGGAGAGTGTCTGAGATCGTGCGCCGGCCCATGTCCCGCAATGCGAAGTTGGCCAAGATTCCGCTGGGAGTAGCGGGGCGGGCCGCGGTCGGTTTCGGCAAGAAGCTCGCGGGTGGCGATCGCAAAGAGATCAACACCGAGCTGAACCAGAAGGCGGCCGAACAACTCTTCGCGGTACTCGGGGAACTCAAGGGCGGCGCGATGAAGTTCGGCCAGGCCCTCAGTGTGATGGAGGCCGCAGTACCGGAGGAGTTCGGCGAGCACTATCGCGAGGCCCTCACCAAACTGCAGGCCGCCGCGCCCCCGATGCCGGCCGCCACCGTGCACCGCGTCCTCGACCAGCAGCTCGGCACCGATTGGCGGAAGCGGTTCCAGTCGTTCGAGGACACTCCGGCCGCATCGGCGAGTATCGGCCAGGTACACCGGGCGGTCTGGTCGGACGGGCGGCCGGTCGCGGTGAAAGTGCAGTACCCGGGGGCCGACGAGGCGCTGCGCGCCGATCTGCGCACCCTGAACCGGATGACCGGCCTGTTCGCGAAGGTCATTCCCGGCGCCGATGTGAAACCGCTGCTCGCCGAGATCACCGAGCGCACCGAAGAAGAACTGGACTATCGCAACGAGGCCGCGAATCAGCGGGCATTCAGTAAGGCCTACGACGGACATCCCGAATTCGTGGTGCCCAAAGTGGTCGCCAGTGCGCCGAAGATCATCGTGAGCGAATGGCTCGACGGCACACCGGTTTCCACGATCATCAGCGCCGGCCAGGCGGACCCGGAGGGCACCCGCGCGCTGCGCAACCGGGTGGCCGGCCTGATGGGCCGGTTCCATTTCTCCGCTCCGGAAACGGTGGGTCTGCTGCACGCCGACCCACATCCGGGCAACTTCATGATCACCCCGGAGGGCAAGCTCGCGGTCATCGATTACGGCGCCTGCGCGCCGCTACCGGGTGGATTCCCGGAGATGCTGGGCCGGATCCTCGCGCTGGCGGTCGCCGAGGAATACGGCGAACTCACCGAGCTCCTGCACGCCAACGGCTGGGTGCAGCCGGGGCGGACGCTCACCGAGACCGAGATCGAGGAGTATCTGCGCCCGTTCACCGACCCGATCCGCACCGAATCGTTCCACTTCACCAGGCGCTGGATGCAGCGGGTGGCGGGCAAGGCTACCGATTACTCCTCGCCGGAGATGAAAACCGCGCGGGCGATGATGTTGCCCGCCGAATACGTGATGATCTTCCGGGTGCTGGGCGGCTCCATCGGCATCTGTGCCCAGCTCGACGCCGAGGTGCCGTTCATGCAGTTGGCCGCCACCTGGCTGCCCGGGTTCCGGGAGCAACGGGACAGCGCCTGAAACGCTCAGCGCGTGGCTGTTCTCCCGTTCCGGTGATCGCCGCGCGAATCGGTACCGGTACGGAAGCGAACGAGCCGCTCATCGGCGAAGCGATGAGCGGCTCGTTTCCGGTGTGGGTGGGTGTCCGCGAGGGACACGGAGTGTCGGTCAGACACAGCTGGCGACCTTGCGCGGCCGGCCGCGCGGGCGCTTACGGGCGATGACGACCCCCTGGTCGAAGATCTCGCCGCCCCAGACGCCCCACGGCTCCCGCCGATCGATGGCCGCGGTCAGGCAGCCCTTACGGATCGGGCAGGAAGCGCACAGCGCCTTGGCCTCTTCCAACTGGACCGGGCTCTCGGCGAACCACAGATCGGGATCGCCCGCCCGGCAGGGCAGGACGCGCTGTCGCTGGTCCCCCGGATCGGTTGCCACGGTGCTACACGCCACATCAGTGGTGGCCGACGGCCAGCTCTGGGTGGTGGTGACCACGTCGTTCTCCTTCAGCTTGTTGTGCAGCGGTTCGGTGTTCGTTCTGCGAAACCGGTGCCTTGTGGGCTGAAGGCCAAAAAAATTCTGGCCACGGTTTCGCATCTGCGTCCCGTGGCCAGGAGGTGTGGGGGTTGATCCCTACCTTGGTCGGCTGTGGGGCCGCCTGCTCACGGTCGCTCGGTGTCCATTGCGAAGGCTTTCCGGTCGCTTATCTGCCACTGCGGGTGCTGCGGCGGGATCGATAGCGAAGGAGCCGACGGCTGCCAGAGCAGCCCCCGGGTGCCAGTTCACGACGGACTGGTCCTGCGATTCGACGATGTTCGGCTGATGCGAATAGCGGATGCGCGCCTGCTCACCGGCAAAATCGAGGCAGGACAGGCCGGTCCCCTGCGAAGCGAGGAACCCCCGGGAAGCAGCGGACGACCGCATATTCGGCGCTACGGTGACGAAGCCGTAGTTCGTTGTGCCGTTCATCTGACTGCCTCCCTCCTGTACTCGTGGTCGTGATCTCAACTGTGTCAACTATGCGCGTGGATGTACCCTCCCGAGCGCGATTTCCACCTTAAGCAATCTCGTCGGTGTCGACAACCTATTTTCTACCTGCAGTTTTGCCGGATTCGGCAGCGAGTGCGACTATCGGCCGGCGATCGCGCGGCGCCGGGACCGGATGATGGCCAGCACCTCGGCGCCGTACTTGCGCATCTTGCCCTCGCCGATACCCAATGCGGCCAGCGCGGCCTCGTCCTCGGGCAGCTGCTCGGCGATCGCGGTGAGCGTGTTCACACCGAGGATCCCGCGCGGGTCCACGGCGAGTTCGGCCGCCTTCTCCCGACGCCAATCCTGGAGGGCGCCGAGCAGTTCCGTATCCGGTTGTCCCACACAGTTCTTGCACCGGCGCAGCAGCAGCGTCTCCGAATCGAGCAGGGCCCGGCCGCATATCCGGCACGCCGGCCGGTTCGCGTCCGCGGCGGGATGGGCCGGGGCGGCGATCCGGGACGCCGGGGAGCCGTCGGGCACCAGCCCGGCGAGGAACCGGGAGCGCCGTCGCGGCCGGCGGTCACCGTCACCTCGGCTCAGCGCCCACGACAACCGTAGATGGATCCGGGCGCGGGTCACCCCCACATAGAGCAACCGGCGTTCCTCCTCCAGCGCCGCCACATCGGCGACCGACCCGTCACCGTTGAGCGTGTAGGAAATCGGCAGGGTGCCGTCGGTGAGCCCGGCCAGGAATACCGCGTCCCATTCCAGGCCCTTGGCCGCGTGCAACGAGGCCAGGGTCACGCCCTGCACTGTCGGTGGATGCCGGGCCTCGGCCCGCGCGGCGAGTTCGCGCAATAGTCCGGTCCGATCCAGCTCCGGTTCGTGTTCGACGAGTTCCTCGGTCAACCGGACCAGCGCGGTCAGCGACTCCCAGCGCTGGCGGGCCTGCGCCCCGGCCGGCGCGGCAGTCGTGAGGCCGATCGGTGCCAGTGCGGCGCGCACGAGACTCACCAGGTTCTTCCCGGTCCGCGACGCCTCGGGCAGATCGTCACGTGCCGCCGCCTTGCGCAACTCCTGTACCGCCTGGCGTACCTCCGGCCGTTGGAAGAAGCCCTCACCGCCGCGGACCTGATAGGCGATCCCGCGCTCGGTCAGCGCCTGCTCGTAGGCCTCCGATTGCGCGTTGATCCGGTACAGCACCGCGATCTCGGCGGCCGGGGTGCCACCGGCCAGGAGTTCCTCTATCCGGCGGGCGATATCGGCCGCCTCCACGGCGAGCTCGTCGTATTCGGCGAACTCCGGCTCCGGCCCGTCCGGCCGTTGCCCGACCAACTGCAACCGGGTCCCCGCGATCCGGCCCTGCGCCATCCCGATCACCCGGTTGGCGAGATCGACGACCTGCGGAGTCGACCGGTAGTCGCGCTCGAGCCGCACCACGGTCGCCTCCGGGTACCGGCGGGAGAAATCCAGCAACCGGCCGGGACCGGCGCCGGTGAACGAATAGATGGTCTGATTGGCGTCCCCGACGACGGTGAGATCGTCGCGGTCGCCCAGCCAGGCGTCCAATACCCGCTGCTGTAGCGGGGTGATGTCCTGGTACTCGTCGACCACGAAGCATCGATAACGCTCCCGGAACTCGTCGGCGACCGACGAATAGTCCTCGAGCGCGGCGGCGGTGTGCAGCAGCAGATCGTCGAAGTCGAGCAGCAGCCCCTCCGGCGTGGTTTTCACCGATTCGTAGGCGGCGTAGACCTCCGCGACCCGGGCGGCCGCGAACGGCGTGTCCCGCCGGTGGGCCTCGGCCGCCGCGACGTAGTCCTCCGGGGCCACCAGCGAGGACTTGGCCCATTCGATCTCGCCGAGCAGATCCTTCACACTCTCGGTCCCGGAAGCCAAGCCCACCCGGTTCGCGGCCTGCGCGACCACCGGGAACTTGCCGTCCAGCATCCGCCACGGCACCTCACCGACCACTTGCGGCCAGAAATAGCGCAGCTGCCGGAGAGCGGCGGCATGGAAGGTCCGAGCCTGCACGGTGGAGGCGGTCGCCCCCAGCCCCAGTGCCCGCAGCCGCGTCCGCATCTCCCCGGCCGCCCGGGCAGTGAACGTGACCGCCAGCACCTGATCCGCCCGCACCTGCCCCGCCGCCACCAGATGCGCGATGCGATAAGTGATGGTTCGGGTCTTCCCGGTACCCGCACCGGCCAGCACACAGACGGGCCCGCGCGGCGCGCGGACGGCGGCGGCCTGCTCCGGGTCCAACTCGGAAAGATCGACAGCGCCCACCCGAGCAGTGTATAGAGGCCCCACCTTCGGCGGCGCGGGGTCGAGGCCCCCCTCGCTCCCGCCGTGCGGCCCTCGGGACTCGCGCTTCACGCATGCGATGTGCGGCCGGCCGTCCAGGGAGTGCGACCATCCAGCACCTTCGGCCGAGGACGGGACGGACCTCGACCCTCCCAGAACCTCGCTGAACTCGGCACCAGAAGGGCCCCACAGTTGCTGAACGCGATCAGCCCCCAGGCCGCCCGAACCGTCCAGTCGTCATCCGATCCGACCATCGAATGCCACCGCAACCCCATGCGTCGAGTCTTACGAGACACCTCCAAGGGTTGAGGCCCGTCTCGCCGTTTCGGCCTCGAAGCGCATGCGCCGCAGGCGCGAGT
>NZ_JBEXLL010000067.1:0-40422 GCF_040609955.1 Nocardia sp. NPDC004568 | reverse complement strand
CATGCGTCGAGTCTTACGAGACACCTCCAAGGGCTGAGGCCCGTCTCGCCGTTTCGGCCTCGAAAGCGCCGCGCGAAGCGCAAGTCTCGAGGCCGAAACGGCGAGACCAAGGGGGCCTCAACCCCGCGCGCCGAAGGCGCGCCAACTAACGCAGCATCTCCGCGACCAGGAAGGACAGCTCCAGCGACTGCTGCGTGTTCAACCGCGGATCGCAGGCCGTCTCATACCGCCCGGACAGGTCCAGATCGGAGATGTCCTGGGCCCCGCCCAGGCATTCGGTCACGTCCTCGCCGGTCAGTTCGATGTGCAGGCCGCCCGGGTGGGTGCCGAGCGCGTGGTGGACCTCGAAGAAACCCTGGACCTCGTCGACGATGCGGTCGAAGTGCCGAGTTTTGAAACCGGTCGAGGATTCGTGGGTGTTGCCGTGCATCGGGTCGCACTGCCAGATCACCTGGTGACTGGTCGACTGGACCTTCTGCACGATCGCCGGGAGGATCTCGCGGACCTTCGTATTGCCCATCCGGGAGACCAGCGTCAACCGGCCGGGCTCGTTGTTCGGGTCGAGCCGTTCCACATATTCCACCGCCTGCTCCGGCGTGGTGCTCGGCCCGATCTTCACACCGATCGGGTTGGACAGCAGCTCGGCGAGGGCGATATGCGCACCGTCCAATTGGCGGGTGCGCTCCCCGATCCACAGGAAATGCGCGGACAGGTCGTAGAGGGCCGGGTCGCCGGCCGAGTTGTGCGCGAGTCGCAGCATGGCGCGCTCGTAGTCGAGGACCAGGGCTTCGTGGGAGGCATAGATCCGCGCGGATTGCAGGCTGGGGTCGGTGACCCGGCACGCGGTCATGAAGCGCAGCCCGCGATCGATCTCGCCGGCGAGCGCTTCGTACCGCGCACCGGCCGGGGACTGCGCGACGAAATCCCGGTTCCAGTCGTGCACCCTGTGCAGATCGGCCATGCCGGCGTTGGTCAACGCCCGGACCAGGTTCATGGCGGCACTGGCGTTGGCATAGGCGCGTACGAGGCGGGACGGGTCGTGCTCCCGGACGGCCGCGTCGGCGACCAGGGAGTTGACCATATCGCCCCGGTAGGACTTCAGACCGAGGGCGTCGGTATCGGAGGACCGGGGTTTGGCATACTGCCCCGCGATCCGTGCGACCTTGACCACCGGCAGGCTGGCCCCGTAGGTGAGCACCACCGCCATCTGCAGCAGGGTGCGGATATTGCCGCGGATATGCGGTTCGGTGTTGTCGGCGAACGTTTCCGCGCAGTCACCGCCCTGCATGAGAAAGGCCTCACCGCGCGCTACCTCCGCGAGGCCTGCCCGCAGCTCGTCGACCTCCGCGGGAATGCAGATCGGCGGCACGCTCTCCAGTACGGTGCGCATGTTCGCCGCCTGCTCCGGATCCCAGGACGGCTGCTGCAACGCCGGGCGCGAGAGCGCGTCGTCGAGCTGTTTCCGCAGGTCACTGGGCAACGGCGGAAGCTCGGGCAAACGGTCGATGGGAACGTCGACGGTCCAGTTCACTCTTTCAGGATACGTTGCCGGGTTTATCGCCTCACCTCCGGCAGGGCTGGTCGCGGCCCTGGTCGTCGGCCGGTGGTGGTCGACCGTCCGGAGCGGGCGGAGGCTGCACGGGGATCTGTTCCCGGACCGGTCTCGGTAGGCTCACATCACTTGTTCGCTGCCGATGGGAACCCACCTTTTGAGATATTTCTACGATGCGGAGTTCATCGAGGACGGCCGTGTGATCGATCTGGTGTCGATCGCGTTCGTCTGCGAGGACGGGCGTGAGTTCTACGCGGTGTCCTCGGAGTTCGACGCCGGCCGCGCGGGCCCCTGGGTCAGCAGGCATGTGCTGCCGAAGCTGCCGCCGGAGACTTCTCCGCTGCGGCGGACCAGAGAGCAGATCCGCGAGGATCTGTACCGCTTCCTGATTCCGCGTCCGACCGTGGCGCCGGAATTGTGGGCGTGGGTCGGCGCCTACGATCATGTGGTGCTGTGCCAGCTGTGGGGGTCGATGGTGGATCTGCCCGCGGCCCTGCCCCGCTACACCAACGAGTTGCGCCAGCACTGGGAGGCGCACGGACGGCCCGAACTTCCGCCACCGCCGCGGGACGCCCATGACGCGTTGGCCGACGCACGGCACAATCTCGCCAAATTCGAGGCCATCGAGGCAGCTCGCCGGCTCGCGCGGTAGCAGCCGGCCGGATCAACGGCTTGTGGAACGACACAGGCCCCCTGTTTCCAGGGGGCCTGTGTGCGGTGCGCGGTACGGGTCAGTGCCCGTGCTGCCCGTTGCTGCCGTTCGAGCGCGCTTCCTCCTGTACTCGTTTGAGTACGGCGATCTGCTTGTGCTCTTCTTCCAGCTCGTTCGCGAAATGCTGTTCGCTCTCCCCGCGCGGGTCGGCCCGCAGGAAGCTGCCGGTACCCGGCTGGCCGGCCGAACCCAGCTGGTTCATCTTCTTGGGCACCACGGCACCCTGGTATTCCAGCGGCAGCGGGTGGCCGTGGGAGTCGACCGGACCCAGCGGCTGGTGCACCTCGATGTACTCACCGTGCGGCAACCGCTTGATCACGCCGGTCTCGATACCGTGTTCGAGGACCGCGCGGTCGCTGCGCTGCAGGCCGATGCAGAACCGGTACGCGATGAAGTACGCCACCGGCGGCGCGACGAGCAGGCCGATACGACCGATCCAGGTCGTCGCGTTCAACGAGATGTCGAACTTGAGCGCCAGGATGTCGTTGACGCAGGACAGCGTGAGCACCACGTAGAAGGCGATGGCCATCGCACCGATCGCGGTGCGGACCGGGACGTCACGCGGACGCTGCAGCAGGTTGTGCCGCGCCGTGTCGCCGGTCAGCTTCTTCTCGATCCACGGGTAGGCGATCAGCACCACGAACACCAGGCCCATGATCAACGCGACCCAGAACACCGCGGGCACGGTGTAGCGGCCCAGGTACAGCTCCCACGGCGGCATCAGACGGGCCAGACCGTCGGTCCACATCATGTAGAAGTCGGGCTGGGAACCGGCCGAGACCTGCGACGGGTTGTACGGGCCCAGGTTCCAGATCGGGTTGATCTGCAGCACGCCGCCCATGATCGCCACGAAGCCGAGGGTGAACGCGAAGAAGGCGCCCTGGTCGGCGGCGAACACCGGGACGATCCGGGAGCCGACCACGTTGTTCTCGGTGCGGCCCGGCCCCGGGAACTGGGTGTGCTTCTGGTACCAGACGATGGCCACGTGCGCCGCGATGAGCGCCAGCATGATGCCCGGGAACAGCAGCACGTGCGCGATGTAGAGGCGCGGGATGATGATCTCGCCGGGGAAGTCGCCGCCGAACATCAGCCAGTGCAGCCAGGTGCCGACGACCGGGACACCGATGGTGATACCGGAGAACGCGGCCCGCAGACCGGTACCCGACAGCAGGTCGTCGGGCAGCGAGTACCCGAAGAAGCCCTCGAACATCGCCATGATCAGCAGTAGCGAGCCGATCACCCAGTTCGCCTCACGCGGTTTGCGGAACGCGCCGGTGAAGAAGATGCGGAACAGGTGGATGATGATCGAGGCCGCGAACAGCAGCGCCGCCCAGTGGTGCACCTGCCGGACGAACAGGCCGCCGCGCACCTCGAAGGAGATGTTGAGGGCGGTCTCGTAGGCCCGCGACATGCCGACACCGCGCAGCGGCTGGTAGGCGCCGTCGTAGGTGACGTGCGCCATCGACGGGTCGAAGTACAGCGTCAGGTACACACCCGACAGCAGCAGGATGATGAACGCGTACAGCGCGATCTCACCCAGCAGGAACGACCAATGGGTGGGGAACACCTTGTTGATCGATCGCTTCATGAAGGCGGCGGCGCGGTAGCGCTCGTCCACTTCGTTGGCTTGGGCCGCGAGCTTGCGGCCGACTGCCTCTCCAGCACTCATGATCGACGCTCCCAGAAGGCCGGGCCGAGGGGTTCGATGAAGTCACCGTTGGCGACCAGGTACCCCTCTGAGTTTACGGTGATCGGCAACTGCGGCAGCGCTCGGGCAGCAGGACCGAAGATCGGCTTGCCCCATTCGGTCGCGGAGAACTGCGACTGATGGCAGGGGCACAGGATCCGGTTGGTCTGCTGTTCGAACAGCGAGGTCGGGCAGCCGAGGTGGGTGCAGATCTTCGAATAGGCGAAGTAGTCGCCGAAGTTGAAGCTCTCCTGACCCTTGCGTTTGATCGCGTTCTTCGCGTCCTCGGTGCGCAGCCGGATGAGCATCACGGCGTTGCGGATGCCGCGCAGCGACTGCAGGGTGGCGTGCTCGTCGCCGCGCCAGGATTCCTTCCACGGGAAGACGGTCTCCATGGCGCCCGCGTCCAGGTCCTCGGGACGCACCAGCACGATGTCCTGCGGACGGCCGGTGTCGCGACGCAGGTAGACGGTCTCGCCCGGGTAGTCCGGGGTCCAGCCCGAGACCCACAGCGGCGACTTCTCGCGCTGCGCCCACGGGTTCTTGACCATGCCACCGACGAACACCAGCAGCGCGCCGATGCCGAGGATGCCGACGCCGGCACCCGCGGTGCGGGTGA
Source organism: Nocardia sp. NPDC004568 (assembly GCF_040609955.1). Lineage (NCBI taxonomy): Bacteria > Bacillati > Actinomycetota > Actinomycetes > Mycobacteriales > Nocardiaceae > Nocardia > Nocardia sp. NPDC004568. The sequence goes on along the minus strand of NZ_JBEXLL010000067.1, from coordinate 35,852 downwards.
TGAGCTTGCGACGGCCCAGGGTGGAGGTGTCGAGGGCGTCGCCCAATTCGGCGGCCAGGGTCCGCCGGTCGACCTCGCTGGACTTACCGTCGTGCCGGTCCTGGACCGACAGTTCCGCGGGAATGAACTTCTTGCGGATCAGCACCACCGCGATACCGATGGCCAGGATCGAGATACCGAAGGTCAGACCGTACAGCGGAGTGGTCAGCGAGTACAGGCCGTGCCCGCTGTCTTCCTTGCCCTTGTACTCCCAGGGCCAGAACAGGAAGACACCCACCAGCGCGGCCGCGGCCAGCCCGGAGATCGCGAACCACAGCGCGACCTGCCGTTCGGCGCGTTTCTCCGCCCGGGTGCCCGGCACCGGCCAGCGTTCGCGCCGATAGGCGACGTCCACGCCGTCACGGGCGGTACCGAGCGCGACCAGCTCTTCCCGCGACATCGCATCCAGTTCGGCCTCGGTCGGGTCGGCCGGGGTCGCGGCCGCGGAATGCTTGTCCAGGCCACCCATCTCGTTTTGCTCCTGTTCGCTCATGACTAGGTCCTCGATCCGATCCAGATCGCCGCACCCACGACCGCCACGATGCCGATGGCCCAGATGGCCAGGCCCTCGGTGGCGGGACCGAAACCGCCCAGACCCCAGCCACCGGGGGACTTCGCCTCGGCCGCGTCCTTCACATAGGCGATGATGTCGCGCTTCTCCTCCGCCGAGAGCTGCCGGTCGGAGAATTTCGGCATGTTCTGGGGACCGGTGACCATGGCGGTCCAGAGCTGCGCCTCGGTGGCCGGCTCCAGCGGCGGAGCGAACTTGCCCGAGGACAGGGCGCCACCACGGCCGGTGAAGTTGTGGCACGAGGCGCAGTTCATGCGGAACAGCTCGCTACCACGGCCGATATCGTCGCCGCGCAGCGATTCCTGCGCGATCTCGCCGTTCGCGTCGCGCGGCACCGTCGGGCCGCCGCCGTTGGCCGCCACGTAGGCGCCGAGGGCGTCGGTCTGGTGCGCGTCGAACTTCGCCGGTTTGCGCTCGGCCTGCGCTTCGTTACGAGTCATCGGCATACGCCCGGACGACACCTGGAAGTACACGGCCGCCTCACCGACACCGATCAGGCTGGGACCGCGGTCGGGTACACCCTGCAGGTTGGCGCCGTGGCAGGTGACGCAGGAGGTCTCGTACAGCTGCTGACCCTCGCGGATCAGCGCCACCGAATCCTCGTTCGCCGTGGCCACCTGGGGCTCGGGGGTGAGCGCCGAGGCGAGGAAACCGGCTCCGACGAGACCCACCATGAGCGCGAGGCCGCCCGCTATCCGTCGGCGGACGCGGCGCTGCCTGCGCGTTTTGCTGGCCTCGCCGTGCCCACCGCTGGCGGGCCCTGGCGCTGTCGGGGGCGATGAACTCATCTGTGTCCCTTTGGAGTAGACGGAACCTTGGGCAGTGTTGGCTTGGGCGCCCGAGCTACGCCTGCGTGGTGACGCTGCGCTACCTCCTCCGGCGCTGACGCTCGGACGCCGGCCGGCGTCACCGGACGAAGTAGATCGTGGCGAAGAGCCCGATCCACACGATGTCGACGAAGTGCCAGTAGTAGGAGACGACGATCGCCGCGGTGGCCTGAGCGGGGGTGAACTTGCTCATCGCGGTGCGCGCGAGCAGGAACAGGAACGCGATCAGACCGCCGATGACGTGCAGGCCGTGGAACCCGGTGGTGATGTAGAACACCGATCCGTAGGAGCTGCCGGAGATCGAGGTGCCCTCCGCCACCAGGTGGTAGTACTCGTAGCCCTGACCGCATACGAAGAACGCGCCCATGAGGAACGTGACGACATACCAGCGGCGCAGCCCGAACACGTCACCGCGTTCGGCCGCGAACACGCCCATCTGGCAGGTGAACGAGGAGGCGATCAGCACGGCGGTGACCGGGATGGCCAGCTTCATGTTCAGCTCGGTCGGCGGCATCGGCCACTCGGGCGCCTGACTTCGCGCGACGAAGTACATCGCGAAGAGGCCGGCGAAGAACATCAGCTCGCTGGACAGCCAGATGATGGTACCGACGCTGACCATGTTGGGCCGGTTCAGCGAATGCACACGCTGGGTTATGGCCGATCCTGAGGTACCTACTGCGGTCGTCACGGGGGTAAGTATGACTCTTCGTAGTACGACAGTCGAAGTCGGGTGCCGAACTCGATCTCCTGTGTCGTGATCGACCGGCCGCGTGCGTGTCTCACGGCGCTCCGGCGTGTCGGTCGCTCCCCCGCCGCTCGGGCCCACCAGCAGCGCCGATGGCGTCGTGCGGTCCGCGCGGCGGTACGCGGTTTAGGGTGTGCACAACCGTTCGGTCACAGATATCGGTGCGACGAGGAGATTGAGATGAGCGTGCGCAGCTGGCCCCGGATGCTCGGGGCGCTCGCCGACGGACAGGACCTCACCGCGGACGATACGACCTGGGTGATCGACGAGATCTTCACCGACAACTCCACCGCGGCGCAGATCGCCGCGTTCGGGGTGGCGATGAAGATCAAGGGCCCCACCCCCGCCGAGCTGGCCGGTATGGCCCGCGGCATGCTCGGGCACGCGCGGCTGGTGACGATCGACGGCGACGCGGTCGACATCGTCGGCACCGGCGGCGATCGGTCGGGCTCGGTGAACATCTCCACCATGTCCTCGATCGTGGTCGCGGCGGCCGGGGTGCCGGTGGTCAAGCACGGTAACCGGGCCGCGTCCTCCAAGAGCGGCGGCGCCGATGTGCTCGAGGCCCTCGGGGTGAAACTGGCCCTGGGACCCGTGTCGGTGGCGCGCTGTGTGCGCGAGGTCGGTATCGGGTTCTGCTTCGCTCCCCTGTTCCATTCGGGTCTGCGGTTCGCCGGCCCGGCCCGCAAACAGATCGGGATCCCGACCGTCTTCAATGTGCTGGGCCCGCTCACCAACCCCGCCCAGCCACGCGCCGGCCTGGTGGGATGCGCTTTCCCGGACCTCCTGGCGACGATCGCCGGGGTTTTCGCCGAGCGGGGCGCCGGTGCGCTGGTGGTGCGCGGCCGGGACGGCCTGGACGAGATCACCACCTCCGATGTCACCGATGTCTTTGTGGTCGCCGGCGGTGCGGTCACCGAGGCGGTGATCGACCCGGCACGTCTCGGGATCGCCCGGGTCGACCTGGACGAGCTGCGCGGCGGCGACGCCGAGGTGAACGCGGGGGTGGCCCGTGACGTGCTGGCCGGCAATCCCGGTGCGGTGCGCGACGCGGTCCTGGTGAATTCCGCCGCCGCCATCACCGCCTACGACCTGTCCCGCGGCGCGGAGGTGACGGCCGAACTCGACGATCACCTGATGGCCGGGATCGAACGCGCGGCCGCCGCGATCGACAGCGGGGCGGCCGCCGCCCTGCTGGATCGCTGGGCGGCGCTCACCCGGACCCTCGGCGACGACTGACCCGCCCGGTTCACTCGCCGATCGAGAACCCGGCCTCGACATCGGCGCGCGAATACGATTTGAAGGCGATATGGGTGACCGTGCGCTGGACGCCGGCGACCTTGTCGATCCGCGCGGTGACCACCTCGGCGACCTCCTCGTGGTCGCGGACCCGCACCAGCGCGATCAGGTCCACATCGCCGGCGCACGAGTACACCTCGGTCACGCCCTCGGTATCGGCCACCGCCTGCGCGGTCTCCGGAATGCGCCCGTTGTCGGCCTGGATCAGAACGATGGCGGTAATCATGGGACCAGCCTAAGCATGATGGCCGCGCGGCCCGGGCCCACACGGTCCGTCGCCGGTATGGACCCGGCAGCGCGGCCCTGGGAAAGCCCCCCTTTGTCGGCCCGAATCGAACCCGAGGCGCTGACCGGAGAACGACCCGAACGGTCGCTGCGCGGCCCGATCGCTCAGCCGCGTTGTTCGTCGTAGGATTCCGCGGCCCGGGCCGCGCCCGCCGCGGCGTCGGCGGCCTGGGCCCAGCCGATCCAGCGGCCCGCGCCGCGGGCAGGTTCGGCGTAGCCGTCGGTGGTACGCACGATCCGTACGCCGGGGCGTTCGAGCCAGCGCGCGATCACCGCGACCTCGTCCGGGGACGCGCCGAGCAGGGGCGGTAGCCGCGGATCGGCACCGGTCAGGAGCGATTCGTCCGCGGCCGACTCACCCGGCTCCGCCCCGGGGGAGCGCACGGTTTGCGCGGCGGCGACGATCCGCTCGACCACCGGCATCGGCGGAACACCGCGCGCGGCCGTGCCCGCGCCGGCCAACCGGCCATGCCGGATGACGGCGAATTCCCACCCGCCGGCGCCGTCGGGATGCGCGGCGATCAGTTCGGCGGGCCGGGCCACCGCGGCCAGCCGCTGGGTGCGGCGCAGCGCGCGGATGAGCGCCGCGGTCCGGTCCCGCAGCCGGGCAGCGGATTCGTACTGCTCGTTCGCCGCGTACTCCTCGATCCGGGTCAGCAGGGCGCGGACCGCGGAGTCGTCGGATCCGGCGAACAGAGCGCGCGCGGCCGCGGGGGCCCCCGCGTAGGCCGCCGCTCCGCGCGGCTCGGGGGCCGCGGCCGGGCAGCCGCCGACCGCCTCCGGCGCACAGGTGTGCAGGGCCGTTCGGGACAGACGGGTGGTGCAGGTGCGCAGACCGCAGTACTCGGCCAGTGTGGCGGCGATCTCGGCGGCAGCGGCCCGGGCGTGGAAAGGACCCACCGCCGGACCTCCGGGTTCACGCACCAGGGTCAGCCGGGGGAAGGCCTCGGCGGTGAGGGCGATCCACCAGGCACGTTTCGGGAATTTGGACCGCCGGTTGTAGGGCGGGGCATGCGCGGCGAGCAGCCGCAGCTCGCGGACACCGGCTTCCAGCCCGTGCGCGCACACCACATGGTCGACCCGAGTGGCCAGCCGCACCATCTCCCGAATCCGGCCCCGGGTCTCCGAGCCGGTGAAATAGCTGCGTACCCGACGGCGCAGATTCACCGCCGTCCCTATATAGAGGACTTCGTCCGAGGGCCCGCGGAACAGGTAGACACCGGGCGCGGCGGGCAGGTCGACGGCGAGGGCGCGTTTGGCCCGCTGGCCGGCGGTGACCTCGGGCAGATAGTCGATCAGTTCGGTGAGACTGTGCACCCCTTGGTTCCCCACCCGACCGATCAGCGCGTGCAGTACGTCCACGGTGGCGCGGGCGTCGTCGAGAGCACGATGGGTGGGGGTGGTGCCGGCCCCGAGCAGCTGAGCGAGTACCCCGAGCCGGACCGAGGGCGCCTCGTCCCGGCCGAGCACTCGCCGCGCGAGCCGGACCGTGCACACCACCTGGGCGCGCGGCCAGGAGGTATCGCAGCGCGCCGCGGCGGCTTTGAGGAACCCCATATCGAATCGGGCGTTGTGCGCGACGAGCACCGCTCCCGCGGCGAACTCCAGGAACCCCGGCAGTACCGCCTCGATCGGCGGCGCGGCCCGCACCATGGCGGTCGTGATGCCGGTGACCTGGACGACTGCCGGCGGCATGGCCCGGCCGGGGTCCACCAGGGTCGCGAATTCGCCGAGCACTTCGCCTCCGCGGACCTTCACCGCGCCGATCTCGGTGATCGCGTCGTCGACCGGGCTGGTCCCGGTGGTTTCCAGGTCCACCACCACGAAAGTCGTGTCGTAGAGGGGGGTGTCGAGCTGATCGAACGCCAGTTGCCGGGCAGGCAGCGGGGCGGGTTCGGACACGGCGGCAGGTTACTCGGCGGGTACGACAGGTTCGCGGGGCCGGATCGCCGGGCGCGACCGCGAGAGGGGCGTCGAATTCTCCCGTATCCCCCCTCCGGGCATCGCCACCACGAAACTGTGCGCCAGTTCACATTCGATGTCCGGTTGCTATTCAATTGCTCTATTTCCCGAAAAATGGTCGGGGAATCCAAAAGGCAGGGGCCGCGGCGGAGCGAACCGGAACGGACGTCCCGGCAAGACCCCTGTCCAGTACCGGACATCCGCCCGCTCGAACTGGGAAAAACGAGCGATTCCGCCGCCCGGACACTTCCGGCGGGAGAGCTACACGAACCCGTGCCCCATCCATACGTAACCTCGTCGCAATCCGGCGCGACCCTGTGATTTCGCTCGCACAATTTGCCAGGTGAAAGCTGCACGCCGCACGTTTATCGAGCCCAGGGGCTTTACAAATGACCGTGATCTGTTCGTAATCTTTTCGAGACCTCGCGGAGTTCGGCGCACCACCGGCGGTGCGACCGGGCGGGGAGATCGGAAGGACCGCATCATGGCGTTCAACACCGTCAAGCGACAGGCACGGCGCGTAGCCGTAACCGGAGCCGTCGGCGCTGCCACCCTGGGCGCATTCCTGCTCCCCGCCGCACCGGCCGCCGCCCAGCCGGTGACCATCGACGGCTTCGGCACGTTCGAGGTGCCCAACGAGATCCCCATCCCGGCGGGCATCCCCGGGATACAGGCGCCCGGCGCCGCTGTCGCGCCGCCGTTCGTCACCCCCACCAAGACCGCGGGCCAGCTGGCACTCGACGCCGCGCTCTCGAAGGTCGGCGCCCCCTACGTCTACGGCGCGGCCGGCCCGAACGCCTTCGACTGCTCCGGGCTGGTGCAGTGGTCCTACAGACAGGCCGGGCGCGAACTACCGCGCACCAGCGACGCGCAGCTCGCCTCGGGCGCGCCGGTCTCCATGGACAACCTGCAGCCCGGCGACGTGGTGTCGTTCTACGGCGGCGGGCACTCCGGGCTGTACGCGGGCGACGGCAATGTCGTGCACGCCTCCACCGCCGGCTCGCCGGTCGCGGTCGCGCCCATCTCGTCCATGCCGGTCGCCGGCGCACGACGGTACTGAGCGCCACCCGCGGGGCCTCCGCGTGCGATCCCCGGCTCCGGCCGCTCACCGGACAACCGTGCCGGGTCGTACTGGACACCCCGCGGGCCCGTCCGTAATCTAATCGAGACCTTTACGGGCTACTTCGCACAGAGCGTCATACGGAGAGCGGGGCACGGCAGGCTGTGGCAGGACACGAACAGCGGCAACGGCGTCGGCAGGACAGGCGGCGCGGGCCCGGCCACAGGCGAGACCGGCCTCGGGGACGTACCGCTCTGGCGGCCGGCCTCCTGGCTGCGGCCCTCTACGGTGGCGGCCCGGCCGGAGCCGATCCAGCCCCCGCGCCGACCTCCGCCACCGAAGCGGTCCAGCAGATGATCGACCTGTCCCGGCAGGCCGAACAGCTCAATCAGCAGGCCCTCACCGCGCAGGCCGACCTCGACGCGAAACTCGCCGTCCAGGCCGACGCCGACGCCAAGGTCGCCGCGGCCGGCGCCGCCGTCGACGCCGCGCGCAACGAAGTGGCCCGCTACCGGCCGATGATCGACCGCACCGCCATCGCGGCCTATCAGGGAGCGCGCACCAACCGGCTGTTCTCGGTGCTGGTCAGCGACTCCCCGCAGCAGTTGCTGGACCAGATGTCCACGCTGGACGTGGTCGCCACCCAGACCTCCGACCAGCTGAAACAGTACAAACGCGCCACCGACGCCGCGACGGCGGCGCAGTCGGCGGCCCGCGCGGCCGCGGATACCGCCCGCGCCGCCGCCGATCAGGCGAACACCGTGCGCGACGACGTCGGGCGCAAGCAGACCGATCTCCAGAACGCGGTCGCGCGGGTCATCGAAGTCTGGGGCAGTCTGTCGACCGCGGACCGGACCGCGCTGGCCGGATCTCCCTTCCCACCCGGATTCGACCGCGACAGCCTGCTCCGCGACCTGGTCCCCGGTAGCGGCACCAGCGCCCTGGCCGCCGGGCTCACCCGCGTCGGCGACCCCTATGTATGGGGCGCCACCGGACCCGACCAGTTCGACTGCTCCGGCCTGGTGCAGTGGGCGTTCAAGCAGGTCGGCAAGGATGTGCCGCGCACGAGTTCGGCGCAGGCCGCCTACGGCACCCCCGTAGGCCGCGACGAACTGCAACCCGGTGATGTCGTCTTCTTCTACGACGACATCTCCCACGTCGGTATCTACGCCGGAAACGGTCTCATGCTGCACGCGTCGACCTTCGGCGTCCCGGTGGCCGTGGCCCCCATGGATTCCACGCCCTATCACTCGGCCCGGCGCTACTGACACCCGGAGCGACTCGGCCCACAGCGCGCCAATACTGTGGTTCGTATGGCTCGAACTCTGCTGGTTACCAATGATTTCCCGCCGCGGCCGGGAGGTATCCAGTCGTATCTGCAGGCACTGGCCGGGCAGCTGCCCCCGGACGATCTGGTCGTCTACGCACCGCGGTGGCGCGGGGACAGCCACACCCGATTCGACGCGAAACAGCCCTTCCAGGTGGTCCGCCACCCCACCACCCTCATGCTGCCCACCCCCGCGGTGCTGCGCCGCGCCCGGAAAGTGCTGCGCGCCGAGGGCTGCGAATCGGTGTGGTTCGGCGCGGCCGCGCCGCTGGCCCTGCTCGCCGCGCCGCTGCGGCGCGCCGGCGCCCACCGGATCCTGGCCAGCACCCACGGCCACGAGGTCGGCTGGTCGATGCTGCCGGCGGCCCGGCAGGCGCTGCGGGTCATCGGGGACCACACCGACGTCGTCACCTATGTCAGCAAATACACGCGCCGCCGGTTCGCCGCCGCGTTCGGCCCCGACGCCGCCCTCGAATACCTGCCGCCCGGCGTGGATACCGAAACCTTCCGGCCCGATCCGGCCGCCCGCGCCGAACTGCGCGAACGCTACGGTCTCGGCAACCGGCCCACCGTGCTCTGCCTGTCGCGGCTGGTCCCGCGCAAAGGCCAGGACGTACTCCTGGTCGCCATGCACCGGATCAAGGAACGAATCCCGGGCGCCGTTCTCGTGATCGCCGGCAGCGGGCCCTACGAGGACCGGCTGCGCGGCTTCGCCGACGCCCTAGGCCTCACCGACGACGTGGTGTTCACCGGCCGGGTGCCCGCGGCCGAACTCGCCGCCCACCACACCCTCGCCGATGTGTTCGCCATGCCCGCCCGCACTCGCGGCGCCGGCCTCGACGTGGAAGGTCTCGGCATCGTCTACCTGGAGGCCTCGGCCACCGGCGTCCCCGTGGTGGCCGGAACCTCGGGTGGTGCCCCGGAAACGGTGCTGGACGGGAGGACCGGGCGGGTGGTGGACGGCCGCCGCGCCGACCACGTCGCCGACGCGATCGCCGATATCCTCGCCGACCGCGACGCCGCCGCCGAAATGGGCGCTGCCGGAAGGGCCTTCGTGGAACGCCGATGGCGCTGGGACGCCCTGGGCGCCCGCCTCCGGCAGCTGCTGTGATTTCGGCGCCGCCGATAACACCGCGCGCCGATGAGCGCCTTCTCCGCCATCTACTACGCTCACCCGGGTGAGCAGTATCCAGGTCGCGGACCAAACCTTCCTCGCCGCTCCCGGCGCCGCGGTGGCGGCCGCGCTGGCGGGCCCGGGACACTGGCGGCGCTGGTGGCCCGATCTCGAACTGGATGTCCGGGAAGATCGCGGTGACAAGGGAATTCGCTGGTCGGTGTCGGGCGCGCTGTCCGGCACCATGGAGGTGTGGCTGGAACCGTCATTGGACGGCGTGATCCTGCACTACTTCCTGCACGCCGAGCCGCCGCAGCCGCTGCCGCCGCGCAAACTGGCCGCCGCCAACCGGGCCCGCCGGGTGGCGGGCAAGATGATGTCGTTCGAGATCAAGGACCGTCTCGAGGACGATCGCCCGGCCGGAGTCGCTCCGCACGACAACTGACGGATTTCGTACCGCACCGCCGAAAGGAACCCCTGAGACCCAATGGCCGACCGGACCCAGAGATCGATCGTCATCGCGGCACCCGCCCGGCAGGTGATGTCAGTTATCGCCGATCTGGCGTCCTACCCCGAGTGGGTATCGGCGGCCAAATCGGTGGAAGTCCTGGAGACCGGGCCCGACGGCCGGGCCCGTACCGCGCGCTTCGTGCTGGACGCGGGCGTGGTGAAGGACACCTACGTGCTGGCCTACACCTGGCAGCCGGACGATCTGGCCGTGAGCTGGACGCTGGTGAGCGGTGAGCTGCAGAAGGTGCAGGAGGGCCGCTACGAACTCGTCGAGCAGCCCGGGGGCGGCACCGAGGTGCGATACGAACTGACCGTGGATCTGACGATCCCGATGATCGGCATGTTCAAGCGCAAGGCGGAGAAGGTGATCACCGATACCGCGCTCAAGGAACTGAAGAAACGGGTCGAAGGCTGACCGGGCCGCGGCGCTCGGGAGACGAAGTCCGCGGCGGCGGCCGGCCCGCTCGCGGCGCCCGGTCACGCACGCGGGTCGAATTGTTCGTCGGCAAGGGTGGTGTCGGGAAGACGACACTGGCGTGCGCGCGCGCCATGAGTTGCGCCCGAGCGGGTCAGCGGATTCTGGTGGCCTCGCTCGACCAGGCGCATTCACTCGGTGACGCGCTCGGTTTCCGGTTCGCGCACGATCCGGGCGCCGTCCCCGGGATCACCCGGGTCGTCCCGGGCCTGGAGGCGATCGAACTCGATTCGCTGGCGCTGCTCGAGGAGCGTTTCGGCACGCTCACCGACCTGCTGCGCACCGATCCGGGGCACGATCACGGTGTCGACCTGGCGGCCCTGGATCCGGCCGAGCTCACCGGCCTGCCGGGGGTGCAGGAGCTGCTGATGCTGGTGGAGATCGCCCAGTACGTGGCCGACGACGAATGGGACGCGATCGTCCTGGACTGCCCACCGACGGCCGATATGCTGCGCATCCTCACCATGCCCGAGACAGTGCTCGTGTACCTGGACCGGATCTGGCCGCCGCATCATCGGATGATGAGCTCGATCGGCACCGATCTCCGCCGGGCCGTCCTGGCGGCGACCGTGCAGCGGATCGTCACCGCGGTCGGCGAGGTCCGTGATCTACTCGCCGACCCCGACCGCACCAGTGCCCGGCTGGTCACCCTGGCCGAACGGGTCGCGGTGGCCGAATCGGCCCGGGTACGTTCGGCGACGGCACTGCTCGGGTTGCGGCTCGACGCGGTGGTGGTGAACAAGGTACTCGCCGCGGTACCGCCGCCGGGTCCGGAACCACAGCATCCGGCCGTGCGCTGGTATCGGAACCGCTGCGCCGAACAGTGGGATGTGATCTCCGGGTTGCAGCGCTCGATGCCGGAGGTCCCGGTGCTCGTGGCCGGACATACCGGCGCCGAACCGGTGGGCCTGGGCCCGCTGGCGGCGCTGTCCTGCGTGGTCGCGGAGCAGGATACGGCGCCCGGAAGCGGATACGACGGTGTCCGGCTCGACAGTGGGGGCACGGTGCGCGACGATCCGGGTTCGGCGCCGATACCCGGCGACGGCAGCGCGCACGCCGCGCCCGCGGTGCGACTGGAATCGGGTGCGGGGTTGCAGTCGGTGTACGCGATGCGTATCCATCTGCCGGTCGCCGATCCGGCGACCCTGCGCCTGGGACGAGTGGAGGACGATTTGATCGTGGGAGCGGACGGCGTCCGCCGCCGGCTACGCCTGGCGCCCGTTCTACGCCGCTGCACCGTCAGCACCGCCGAGTTGGACAACGGATACCTCGTCATCCGTTTCCGCCCCGACCCGCAGGAGTGGCCGAAGTGACCGGAACCCGCTACCGCCAGCCCGAGGGCGTCGCCGAATTCGCCGACGAACTGCGGCTGCTCGCCGAAGCCGTGCTGGAACGCGTCGAACCGGTCCTGCGCGAGGCCGCGGCCGAAGGACAACCGGAGTGGAGCAACTGCACCTGGTGCCCCCTGTGCGCCGCGGCCGCGCTGGTCCGCGGCGAACATCACGAGGTACTGGCCACGGTCGCCGCGCACGGCACCGCGATCGTCACCGTGCTGCGTGAGGCCCTGGCCGGGGTACCGGTGGATCCCGTGGTGGCGCACCGGCACGGGCCGGAAGACGGCTCCGCGCACGAAGATTCCCACCCCGCCGCACCCGGCGCCGACGCGGCGGCCGGCGACACCGATGATCCCGGCGCGGCGGCCGGCGGCACCGACGCGACCCCGCCCGGCGACCCCGCCGCGAACGCCGGGAAAGCGCGCTATGTCGGCATACCCGTGAACATCAAGCAGTGACCGGCACCCGCCCCGGTGCCCCGCTGACCGTCGGTATCGATATCGGCGGCACCAATATCCGCGCGTCGGTGGTCGACGCCGCGGGCGAGGTCCTCGACACGGTGCAGTACCCGACCCCGCATTCGGCGGTCGCCCTGGAGGCCGCGCTCGATCGGGCGGTCCGCGAACTCGCCGACCGGCACACGCTCGACGCCGTCGGTCTGGCCGTCGCCGGATTCATCTCCCAGGACCGCACCACCGTCCGGTTCGCCCCGCATCTGCCGTGGCGGGACGCGCCCGTGGCGAAACGGCTCACCGATCGTCTCGGTCTGCCCGTTCTGCTCGAACACGATGCCAACGCGGCGATGTGGGCCGAGTACCGGTTCGGCGCCGCCGCCGGCGGGCACAACGTGGTGCTGGTGGCGATCGGCACCGGAATCGGCGCCGCGCTGCTGCTCGACGGCACTCTGTATCGGGGCACCCACGGCGTGGCTCCCGAACTCGGCCATCTGCAGGTGGTCCCCGGCGGACGCGACTGCGGCTGCGGGAAACGAGGCTGCTGGGAGCGGTACTGCAGCGGCACCGCCCTCGCCGAAACCGCTATCGAACTGCTGGCCACCGATACCGCGCCCGCGGCGCTGGCCCGGGAGATCGTCGCCGACCCCGGTGCGGTCACCGGCCGCCGCATCGCCGACGCGGCCCACGACGGCGACCCGCTCGCGGTCCGGGTGATGGCCGATTTCGCCCGATGGCTCGGGCTGGGACTGGCCTTCGTCGGCGATATCTTCGATCCCGATCTGGTCGTCATCGCCGGTGGGGTGAGCAGTTCGGCGCCACTGTTCCTCGACGAGGCCCGGGAGGAGTACGCGGCGGCGGTCACCGGCCACGGCCACCGGCCGCTGGCCCGGATCCGGACCACCCAGCTGGGCGAGGCCGCGGGCATGATCGGCGCCGCCGAACTCGCCCGCTCGGCGCTCATCGCCGGCGTTTGAGGTGCGGAACATCCGGTTTGCCCGAAAAGAGTCTCGTCACGTTCACGTCACCGAAACGCACTGGTGAAATCTCGGCAGCGAGTGTGAGTGACATTGTTCCCGGGGCTTTGATGTGATCTGTGACCGGCGGTAGAGTCGGCTGACAGAGGCATTCCCCAAATTCCATCCCGGTTCTCGGAGTAAGGACGTCATGTTCTACTGGCTGCTTAAGTTTGTGCTGCTGGGTCCGTTCATCCACCTCTACAACCGACCCGAGGTGGAGGGCGTGGAAAACATCCCGGCCGAGGGCGCGGCCATCATGGCGGGGAACCACCTCTCGTTCGCGGACTGGCTTTTCGCTCCGCTGTCGAGCCCGCGCCGGATCAGCTACCTGGCGAAGGCCGAATACTTCACCACCCCTGGCCTCAAGGGGCGGTTCCAGAAGTTCTTCTTCAGCGCCTCCGGCCAGTACCCGATCGATCGCAGCGGTGCCGATGCCGCCGAGGACGCGCTCATCGCGGCACGCAAACTGCTCGACGAGGGCCGTCTGGTCGGTCTCTACCCGGAGGGCACTCGCTCCCCCGACGGCCGGTTGTACAAGGGCAAGACGGGGATGGCCCGGCTGGCCCTGGAAACCGGTGTTCCGGTGATCCCGGTGGCGGTGATCGGCACCGACGAGGTGAGCCCGCCCGGACCGTTCCGGTGGCGCCGGCGCAAGGTGACGGTGAAGTTCGGTAAGCCGATCGATTTCTCCCGCTACGAGGGTATGGGCGGCAACCGGTTCGTCGAGCGCGCGGTCACCGACGAGGTCATGTACGAGCTGATGCGGATGTCGGGTCAGGAGTACGTGGACGTCTACGCCTCCAGCTTGAAGAAGAACGTGCCCTCGGGCCCGTCCTCTCATCTCCCGCGCATTCCGGAGTCCGCCGCCAGCTGAGGGCGGCGCGTACCATGGTCGGATGACGGTTCGTGCCAAGATCTGCGGTATCCGGTCCCGATCGGACCTGGAAACGGTGGTGACCGCCGGCGCGGATGCCGTCGGATTCATCTGCGGGACAACCCATTACAGCGAAGACACATTGACGGCGGAGGTGGCCGCGGAGCTTTCCGCGGCCACGCCGTCGTTCGTGAACCGGGTGCTGGTCACCCATCTCGAGGAGGCCGGCGCCATCCTCGATCTGGCCGACCGGGTCGGTGTGGACACCATCCAGGTACACGGCCTGGTCGATCGCGCGACCCTGCGGGCCGTCCACGCCGCGGCGCACGGGCGCACCATTGTGCGCGCGGTCCACGTGACCGGCGCGGACGCGGTGGCCCGGGCCCGGGAGATCGCGGCGGACTCCGACGCGGTGCTGCTCGATTCCCGGACCGCCGACCGGCTCGGCGGCACCGGCCGCACCCACGACTGGTCGGTCAGTGCCCGGATCGTCCACGAGCTCGCCCGGATCGGGCGGCCGGTGATCCTGGCCGGGGGTCTGAACGCCGACAATGTGGAGCAGGCGATCGCCGCGGTACATCCATTCGGCGTGGATGTGAACAGCGGCGTCGAAACCGAGACCGGCGACAAGGATTTCACGGCCTGCCAGGCCTTCGTCAAGACGGCACACGAAAGCGATCGGGGCCGGCCAGTTCCAGTCCCACCGCGCCGAGTACCAGAGCTCCAGCGAGCAGGGTCGCGGCGGTGATATCGGACCCCACGACCGCCGCCCCGATCACCGTCGCCACCACCGCCTCGTTGAGTCCCACCAGTCCCGCCACCACTTCGTCGAGGTCCCGCAGCGCCAGCCAGTAGCAGGCGAAACCCGGGCCCAGGAGCATCGCGCCGATCCCCGCGAGAGCGCACGCCTCGCCGGGCGTGGGACCCGCCCCGGTGAGGGCGGCGACCGCGAGCAACGGGGCGCCCAGCACCGATGCGGTGAGCAGCTGCAGACCGGCCGCCGCACCACTGGGCCGGCCCGCCGATTCCCGCACCACCAGCGTGATCAGTCCGGCCACACAGGCCGCGCTGGCGACCGCGAGGACACAGCCGGCCAGCGCCGGCCCCCACGCGGTCTCCGCCGGTTGCTGCGCGGCCACCAGCCAGATCGCCACCCCCACGGCCACCAGTTCCGCCCCGACGGCGGCGGTGATCGCCCGCCCACGCCGGACGATCTGCGTAATGATCATGAGCACCGGCGCGGTGAGATGCAACGCCACCACCACGGGCAGCGGACCGATGTGCAGCGCGGCGACGTAACACACGAGATTCAGCACCTCCAAGGCGCCGAGCCGCAGGAACAGGCCGGGTGAGTTCCGCAGATCCCGCCACGGATCGGTGCCGCGAGCCATCGCGAAAGCCAGCAGGGCCACCGCGCCGCCGGCCGCGACCGGTGCCGCCGCGAACCCCTCGGCGCCCACCCAGGCGATTCCCGCGCTGGAGGCGCCCCACAGGCTGGTCGCCACCACCAGCAGGGTCAGACCGCGGCCGATGCTCCTCACGACAGGAGGAAGGTCACCACGGGCAGGATCACCGCGGTGAACGCCGCGAACACCGCCGCCGCGGTCCGCGCCTTGGGCACCGACGGCAACCGGGTCGCGATCCCGGTGTAGGTGCCCAGTGCCACGAACAACGTCCCCCACACGACCAGTGACCGGCTCACCACGGCACCGAGGTCGTCGGCGAACAGCACGGCCAGCACCGCGATGGTGACCCCCGCGGGCAGCGCCGCCGCGAGGGTCAGCGCACCGGCGTAGTTGTTCATCAGCACGACGCTCCCCTGGTAACCCACCACCTCCTGCGCGTCCCTGGGGTGCACACCCTGCTCCCGGCAGATCATGTCGAACACCGTCGCGGGGTTGACCCGCTCGTTGACCATGCGACGCACCGCGGTCATCGCCTCCAGACCCTGCACCGTCGCGTAGGAGGTCACGAAACCTTCGGTGGAGGTCCGGAAACCGCCCCGGACCGCCGACAGTTCCTGGGTCTCCTGTAGTTCCAGCAGCTCCACCAGGCCGTGGCGCACCCCGGGGTCGAAAACCGTCCGCTCGTCGGCAGTGACCACCGCACAGACCGCGAGATGCAGGCTCAGATGCCGCCAGGTGTCGGCGACCTCGCCGCGGCGGAACGGTTCCTCCTCCACCCGCGCCTCGCCGCGCCGCAGTCCGGCCAGCATGCGTTCGACGGTGAGCGCCCGGACCCGGTCGACCCGTTTCCCGCCCACCACGGCGATCTCCGGCCGGGACAGCAGCAGCGCGGCGTGCGCGCAGGCGTACATCGGCTGGATCCGCGGATCGTCCTCCAGCAGCAGCGAAACCACCAGGGAGGTGCCGTGCAGCAATGCCTCGGCGGCCGTCTCGTCGGCGCTGGCCAGGTCCGCGAGCGCGTGCAGCGCGGCGGTGGTGGCGGTCAGTGATACCGGGCCCACCGGGCCGGACAACCGCCAGCCCCTGGTCTGTGGGTCGCGTGCGGCCCGCAGTTCCCGGAGGCATCCCACCACGGCCGGGTCGGTGGGCGCGACATCCAGGCAGCTCAGCGCCCGCAGGCGCCAGGACAGGTCGATCGGCGACCGGAATTCCCAGGCCCCGCTGTCGGTGTCCACCACATCCCGCCGCACCAGGGTGCGCACCTCGTCGGCGCGCGGCACGGGACGGCCCGCCTCGGTGAGCGCCACCACCGCCTCGGCGGTGTTCTGCGGATTCGGCGGAACATCGGAGACCCAGCCCCAGCCGGCGCCACCGTGCCGGTCACCGAGCTGACCCCGATGCAACCAGTCCACCGCCCAGCCGATCCGCTGATCGATATTGGACACGCCGACCTCCCTCCCGCCCGTCGAGCCGTAATCGACAGGCGCTCAAGGACTTCGACCACCCTACCGCCCGGGTAGCGCGCGGACGGGTCTTTACGTCTACGCTGTGGAGCCGAGGCACGGCGGTGGGAGAACGTGCGGGCGGGGCCGGGAGGAGCTTTCGATGTTCAAGACACTGCTGGGTGCGCTGGGTGCGCAGACCGCCGAGGTGGAGACCGAATTGTCCACGCCCGGGGTGCAGCCCGGGCAGCCGGTGCACGGGATCATCCGGATGCGCTGTCACGATCGGCCGGTCCGGGTGAAGGGCGTCGCGGTGGAATTGATCACCCGGGCCGAACGCGAGTACGACGACGGCGAGGCGCTGGTGGACACGGCCTTCGCCCGGCAGCCGGTGTTCGGCCCGTTCGAACTGCTGCCCGGATATCCGCTGGAGGGCCGGTTCGAACTGCTCACTCCGTGGGAAACGCCCATCACCTTCTACAACGGCCGCCATCTGCACGGAACCGCCGTGGCCGTCCGCACCCGGGTGGATGTGGACGGCGGTTTCGACGCCACCGATACCGACCCCATCGGTGTGGGTGCGCTGCCGCCCCAGCATGTGGTGCTGGCGGCGGTGGAAGCCTGGGGGTTCGGCCTGCGGCACGCCGATGTGGAAGCCGGCCGGGTGGACCGGGTCCCGCATTCGCTGCCGTTCTTCCAGGAGATCGAGTTCGGCCCGTCACCGCGCTTCCCGCGCCTGAACCAGCTCGAAGTGACCTTCCTGGCCGACCGGCACGGAATGTACGTGGTCATCGAGGCCGACAAACGCGCCGCGCTCTTCGCACCCGGCCGCGATGTGATGGATACGATCCGAGTCGATTTCGCCACATTCGAGCAGGTGGACTGGGTCGAGGTGATCGGCCGGCGGCTCCACGGCCTGGCCTGAGCCCGAGCTACCCCACCGCACACCGCGGCAACCGGCCGCTCCCCCGCCGGCGCCGAACAACCCCTCCAAAACCCAGTATCGCCACGGCAGCCCAGCTGTGGTTAGCTTTCGGCCATGAGCACGCCGCACATCGTTTCTCCTACCGAGTATCTGCCTCGCGACACCGCGGATGTCGTTCGCACCGTGCGGAATTCCCGGGACCGCTCCAGGCCGCTCACCGTTCACGGGGGTGATCCCGCCACCGACGGCCTCACCCTGCCCGACCAGCAGACGGTGGTCTCGCTGCGCCGGATGAACGCGATCGTCGACCTGAATCTGGGCCGCCGGACGGTGCGGGTCCAGGCGGGGGCGCGGCTGTCCGATATCGACCGGCGGCTCGGCGCGCACGGGCTGGGGCTGCCGGTGGTCGGCGATCACCGGGACATCACCGCGGGCGGGTTCGCCTCGGTGGGCGGGGTGAGCACCGCCTCGCACCGCCACGGCCTGTTCATCGATCAGATCGTCGACCTCGAATACGTGGATACCGACGGCCGGATCGGCACCTGCGGGCGCACCCATCACACCGAGCGGTTCCATCGCATCCTGGGTGCCGGTGGCCGGGCGGGCATCATCACCGCGCTCACCCTCGACACCGTGCAGGTGGACAAGGACAACACCTGGTTGTCCACCGATTCGCACCGCTTCCTTGATTTCGACAGCTTCGTCGACTATGCCTACGCCGAGGTCACCCGTCCCCGGGACGCGGTGCTGCAGGTGGGCCGCTGGGTGGATACCGCCCCGCTGAAGGTGTCGCGCCCCGTGATCGCCGGTCAGGTGCAGCTCGGCACGGTGCGGTTCGGCCAGTGGTCCAGCCTCTACCCCACCGCGCCCACCCGCTCCCTGCGCGCTCGCCGTGAGGTCGGTAGCCGGGCCCGGAAATCGCTGGGCGCCATCGCCTCGGCGACCCCAGGTAAGGCCGGTATGCCGGTCCGCAACGCCGCCGCGGGCGCCGTGATGTTCACCCCCAAGATCCTGACCCTGCGCGACGCCGAGTACCTCGCCGATACGGTGATCAGTTCCTCCGAGCGCGGCCCGGCCTACCGCGTGGGCGTATTCGCCCCGCTGTCCAACTACACCTCGGTGTTCTACCGGCTGCACGATCTGTTCAACGGCCACCGGGAACGCACCGGCTGCTTCACCGTGATCTCGGCCATGACCTACGGGGTGCGCTCGCCGTACCTGCGAGCCGAATCCGCCGCCAACAACCTGCCCGCCACCGACCACGGCCTGATCACCTTCACCTGCCGGCTCCGCCCGCATGCCCTGCCGTCGGAGCAGCTGCGCGATATCGTCACCGGTATCGAGGAGATCTGCCACTCGGAGAACAGCATGCGCTACGAATCCGTCGACTGAGCTGTATCTATTTGCGCGCCTCCGGCGCGCGGGTCGGGGCCTTGTGACCCCGATTCTTCCCTCCTCCGCTCAGTCGCTGCGCTCCTTCCCTCCGTCAGTCCAGAATCGGGGGCGGGCCCCGACCATGGAGGTAGACCATCCGGAATAGACGGAAGGTGCATGCTGTCGTGCGCCTCGACCGGCCTGGGGAGGCTCACGTCACTGTAAGTCCTCTATGGTCACCGTTCTCTGGGCTGTCTGCTACACACGCTCAGTCGCTGCGTCAGTCCAGAATCGGGGACGGCCCCAACCACGGAGATGGACCATCCCGGAAAAGACGGAAGGTGCATGCTGTCGTGCGCCTCGACCGGCCCGGGGAGGCTCACGTCACTGTAAGTCCTATGGTCACCGTTCTCTGGACCTGTCTGCTGCACACGCTCCAGAAGCCGGAGGGGACGGGCCCACGGGGCCGCTGATCATCCGGAGTAGGCGGAAGGCGTTGCGGTCGTGTGCCCGGCCGAGCACGGGCGGGCCGACACCCACCATCATGCTCACCGTTCGTCGCTCTACGAACGGCAGACGCCCAGCCACCCCGCCGCTGCGGGTAACTCCTGAGGGCGTGCCGACCTACGTCTTGGTCGACGTGGGCGGGCTCACTTCACTGTAGGTGCTCAATGGTCACCGATCTATGGACGGCCGACCGCCCATCGCGGGAGACCGCCACCCACGAAGCGCGAAAAACCCCGCTGCCCGGAGGTCAGTTCAGCGGGGTTTGCTCATGCGGTGACCGGCGCCGGATGCGCCGCGCCCGGCTCAGTGCTTCTCGGGGCCCAGGTAGTACTCGAAGACCAGGCCACCGGCGGCGGTCAGAACCAGGATCACGCCGAGGCCGAGCAGCCACGGCTCGAAGAAGGCGAAGCCCAGGGCCGTCACCGAGGCGGCACCGGCCAGCAGAATGGGCCAGAAGCTACCGGGCGAGAAGAAGCCCAGGTCGCCGGCGCCGTCCACGATCTCGGCGTCCTCGTAGTCCTCCGGACGCAGGTCGAGCCGGCGGGCGACGAAGCGGAAATAGGTGCCGATGATCAGCGACAGGCCGGCGGTCAGCACGATCGCCGTGGTACCGGCCCATTCGATACCGGTCCGCGACTGGGCGGTGAAGAAGCCGTAGATGACGCCCACGAGAATGAAGAACACCGTGAGCAGTTCGAACAGCCGTGCTTCGATCCTCATCTCAGATCAGTCCTCACTTGCTTTCGGTGGTGTCGGTCTTGACCGTGCGATCGGTGTTGAACGGCTGGGTCGAGGTGGCCACCGGCGACTCACCGATGGACTCGAGCGCGGCGGCATTGGTCATACCCGATTCCCGCGCCTGGATGTAGCGCTGGAACTTGTCCGGCGAGACGGCGCGGACCTCGAAGTTCATCATCGAGTGGAACGTGCCGCACATTTCCGCGCAGCGGCCCACGAACGCGCCTTCCCGGTCGATCTCGCTGATCTGGAAGACATTGTCGGAGTTGTTCTCCTTGGGGTTCGGCATGACGTCCCGCTTGAAGAGGAACTCCGGAACCCAGAACGCGTGGATGACGTCCGCGGCGGCGAGCTGGAACTCGATCACCTTGCCGGTCGGGAGCACGAGGACGGGGACCTCGCTGCTGCTGCCGATCGTTTCGATCTTGTTGTAGTGCAGGTAGGAGAGGATGTCGTTCTCGGGACGGCCGTGCACCGGGCCGGGCTGCGGATGACCCTCTTCGTTGGTGCGGTCGGCGTACTCCTTCAGCTGCTGCTGATTGGCGTCCTCACGCACGGTGTCGACACCGTTGTAGGTGAACCCGTTCTTCAGGTCGACATCGCGGTAGCCGAACTTCCAGTTCCACTGGAACGCGGTGACGTCGACGACCACATCCGGGTTGTCGACCTTCTCGTGCACGTAGTTCTGTACGACCACGGTGAAGTAGAACAGCACCGCGATGATGACGAAGGGAATCGCGGTGTAGGTCAGTTCGAGCGGCACGTTGTAGCCGGTCTGCCGGGGGAACTCCGGCGAATTCTTCTTCTTGCGGTGGAAGACCACGGTCCAGAAGGTCAGACCCCAGACCAGCACACCCATGATGAGAGCGGCGACCACCGACCAGGTCCACAGTTCCCGCATCCGGTGCGCCTGCGGGGTGACACCCGAGGGCCAGCCGAACCGCAACCACACATTGTCGATCGAGCAGCCGGATACGAGCATGGTGGTGATCCCGAGGGATACCGCCAGCCCGGCCCGCCGCAGGACACGACCCCGCCGCCGGGCAGGCCGTGCCCCGATCTCGTCGCTCGCCTTGTGCGCCACGCTCAACGCCTTCCTGGTCGCCACACATTCCGACACCGCATCCCCGGGGCGGGAGCCGCCGGCGGGGATACTGACAAACAGCTGGTTCGGGCTTCCCGGGCGGCTCCGCGCACCGCGCGACACCACCCGGAGCAGTCCGAGTACTACGCAGCGTAGACCAAACACGCGTCCGGTATGCCGTCGGGTCGGCTCCGACACTCCGTATGGTGGCGGATCGGCCGGACGGAGGTGTATCGCACGGGGAATCGATACGTGCGGCATACTCGGACACTAGATTTCGCCCGCCGCGCCGGCTCCCCCGCGCGCGGATCCCCGACCAGTGGAAACGAGGTTAGCGCCGCAGTGTGTGGACTGCTCGGATTTCTGACGTCCGATACCGCAGCGCCGGAAACGGTGCAGCGGGTATACGACGCGCTGCACTGTGTGCGGCACCGCGGGCCGGACGAGCGCGGCACCTGGCACGACGACCAGCTGATCTTCGGTTTCAACCGGTTGTCGATCATCGATATCGAGCATTCGCATCAGCCGCTGCGCTGGGGTCCGGCCGATGACCGGCAGCGGTACGCGCTGACCTTCAACGGCGAGATCTACAACTATCTGGAGCTGCGCGAAGAACTGGCCCGCGAGCACGCGGCCGAATTCGGTGACGAACCCATGTTCGCGACCGAGGGCGACGGCGAGGCCATCGTCGCGGCCTTCCACTACTGGGGCCCGGAGGCGGTCCGGCGGCTGCGCGGCATGTTCGGCTTCGCGATCTGGGACACCCGGACCCGGGAGCTGTTCCTCGCGCGCGACCCGTTCGGTATCAAACCGCTGTTCCTGGCCACCGGTCCGGGCGGTACGGCGTTCGGCAGCGAGAAGAAGAGCCTGCTGGAGCTGCTGCCCGATCTCGGCCTGGACGAATCCCTCGACCACCGGGCGCTCGAGCACTACACCGTGCTGCAGTACGTCCCGGAGCCGGAGACGCTGCATGCCGGTATCCGCCGGCTGGAATCGGGCAGCTACGCGGTCGTCCGTCCGGGGACGCAGCCGGAGATCACCCGCTATTTCGTCCCGGGGTTCGGCGTCCGGCCCTTCGCCGCGGGCTCCGAGCAGGCCCGGTACCGGGAGATCGCGGCGGCGCTCGAGGATTCGGTCGCCAAACATATGCGCGCCGATGTCACCGTCGGTTCGTTCCTGTCCGGCGGTATCGACTCCACGGCCGTCGCGGCGCTGGCCATGCGGCACAACCCGAACCTGATCACCTTCACCACCGGTTTCGAGCGGGAGGGCTATTCCGAGGTCGATGTGGCCGCGGAGAGCGCGGCCGCGATCGGGGCCCGGCATATCGTCAAGGTCGTCTCCCCGGCGGAGTTCGCCGCCGCCATCCCGGAGATCGTCTGGTACCTCGACGACCCGGTGGCCGATCCGGCGCTGGTGCCGCTGTACTTCGTCGCCAAAGAGGCGCGTAAGCACGTGAAGGTGGTGCTCTCCGGCGAAGGCGCCGACGAACTGTTCGGCGGCTACACCATCTACCGGGAGCCGCTCTCGCTGGCGCCGTTCGAGAAACTGCCCCGCGGTCTGCGCCGGCTGGCCGGCAAGGTCTCCGACCTGATCCCGGACGGCACCCGCGGCAAGAGTCTGCTGCACCGGGGTTCGCTGTCGCTGGAGCAGCGGTACTACGGGAACGCCCGCAGTTTCAGCGACGCCCAGCTGCGGTCGGTGCTGCGGGAGTTCCGTCCGGAGTGGACGCATCAGGACGTCACCGCCGCGATCTACGACCGGTCGGCCGGCTGGGACCCGGTGGCCCGGATGCAGCATCTGGATCTGTTCACCTGGTTGCGCGGCGACATCCTGGTCAAGGCCGACAAGATCACCATGGCGAATTCGCTGGAACTGCGGGTGCCGTTCCTGGACTCCGAGGTCTTCCGGGTGGCCGAGCAGATCCCGCTGGAGCAGAAGATCACCAAGGACACCACCAAGTACGCGCTACGGCAGGCGCTCGAGGGCATCGTGCCGGGTCATGTGCTGCACCGCGCGAAGCTCGGGTTCCCGGTGCCGCTGCGGCACTGGCTGCGCGGGACCGAACTCTATGACTGGGCCCGGCAGCAGATCGCCGAATCGCAGACCGATCACCTGCTGGACAAGGGCGCCGTCACCGCCATGCTCGACGCGCACCGGGCCGGGGATTCCGATCACAGCCGCCGTCTGTGGACCCTGCTGGTGTTCATGATCTGGCACGGGATCTTCGTGGAGGAACGGATCAAGCCGGAGATCGCCGAGCCCACCTATCCGGTCCACGTCTAGTAGCCCCGCGAACACCGAGGGCCCCGCTCATCCCGATGAGCGGGGCCCTCGTGCGTTCCGTCGACGCGACCGTTCAGCGCAGGAGCGGCTCGATCTCGGCGGCCGCCTCCGCGCCGTATGCCTCGCCGAGCCGTTTGAGCGCGGCATCGGCGTCGAGGGTCCATTCCTGGGTGCCCACCGTCTCCAGCACGAGTACCGCGACCAGCGAGCCGAGCTGCGCCGCGCGTTCGAGGCTCAGGCCGGCGGCGTGGGCGGTGAGGAAGCCGGCCCGGAACGCGTCGCCGACGCCGGTCGGATCCACCTTGGCGTTCTCCGGCACGGCCTCGACGCGTACCTGGCTGCCGTCGGTATCGACCACCAGCACACCGTTCTTGCCGAGGGTGGTGACCCGCACCCCGACCCGGGTGGCGATCTCGTCCTCGGTGAGACCGGTCTTCTGCTTGAGCAGGCCCCATTCGTATTCGTTGGTGAACAGGTAGGCGCTGCCCTCGATGAGCTGGACCGCCTGGTCGCCGTCCAGGCGCGCCAGCTGCTGGGACGGATCGGCGGCGAAGGGCACACCCAGTTCCCGGCATTCGGCGGTATGCCGCAGCATCGCCTCGGGATCGTTCGCACCGACCAGGACCAGGTCGAGTTTCCGTTCCTCGGCCAGCGCCATGAGCGAGATATCCCCCGCTTCGCTCATCGCGCCGGGATAGAACGAGGCGAGCTGGGCCATGTCCTCATCGGTGGTGCAGACGAACCGGGCGGTGTGCGCGGACTCGGACACCCGGACCACCGAGCAGTCGACACCGTGGGACTCCAGCCACTGCCGGTACTCGTCGAAATCACGCCCCACCGAGCCGATGAGCAGCGGCGACTGCTTCAGCAGACCCATGGCGTAGGCGATGTTGCCGGCGACCCCACCACGGCGGATCACCAGGTCGTCGACGAGGAAACTCAGCGAGACATGCTCGAGCTGATCGGGCAGCAGCACATCGGCGAATCGGCCGGAGAAACGCATGAGGTGGTCGGTCGCGATGGATGCGGATACAGCTATGGACACGTAGGTCGGCCCCTTCGGAATCAGCGCGAACAAGAAAGTGAACGGGGCCTTGCCCCCGGGTTCACCGTATCAATTCGCCGGGGCTACGACTACGTGTCGTAACCGGCCTCGTGACATGTAATGGTCACGTAACCCGGATGTATCCAGAAGGCCGGGCCGGCGCTGTCACCGGCCCGGGAACACTCAGTTGAAGGAGTCGCCGCAGGCGCAGGAGCCGGTGGCGTTGGGGTTGTCGATGGTGAAGCCCTGCTTCTCGATCGTGTCGACGAAGTCGATCGCCGCACCCTGGACGTACGGTGCGCTCATCCGGTCGACGGTCAGGGTGACGCCGCCGAATTCCGCGGTCAGGTCGCCGTCGAGGGTGCGATCGTCGAAGAAGAGCTGGTAACGCAGACCCGCGCAGCCGCCCGGCTGCACCGCGATCCGCAGCGCGAGGTCGTCCCGGCCCTCCTGATCGAGCAGCGCCTTGGCCTTGCCCGCGGCAGCATCGGTCAGTTGCACACCGTGGGTGGTGGTGGCGGTGTCGTTCTGCACACTCATGAACTCTCCTATGGACAGCGTGGTCGGTCCGTGAACAGCGCACGGTTCCGGGTGTCACAACACCCTCGGACGGGCTGCTATTCCCCATCTTGCCATCTCCGGGGCCCGTGGCCACACCACCCGTACAACACTGAGCGCCATGTCCGGGTGAGCCGGGCCACTACCGTCCCGGCGGGTGACCGGCCGCACCCCGGCCACCGCCCCGTTCACGGCCGGGGTGAGTGACCGATTAGCCTGGTTACCGTGAAGTTGTTCCGACGCGGTGAGCCCAGCGGTACCGACGTGTCCGCTGACGGCTCGCGGGCCGCGACCGCCACCGCGAGCGCCACCGAGGCCGACGCGGCCCCGGGCAAGGCCGCGCCCACGGCAGGCAAGGGCCGGCCCACCCCGAGTCGGCGCGAAGCCGAGGGCAGGCGCCGCGGCCCGGTCGCCCCGCCTCCCATGACATCGAAGGAAGCGCGCGCCCGCCGCAAGGAGACCCGCGGTTCCAAGGAAGAGCGTAAGGCGGCCTCCGCCGAGCGTCGCGCCGCCGCCCAGGACCGTCGCGCCCGAATGCTCGCGGGCGAGGACAAATACCTACTGCCCCGCGATCAGGGTCCGGTGCGCGCGTTCGTGCGCGATATCGTCGACGGCCGCCGCAATCTGGTCGGCCTGTTCATGCCGATGGCGCTGCTGCTGATCCTGTCCATGTTCGCGGCTCCCGCGTGGCAGTCGATCATCACGCTGGCCATGCTGGTCATGATGGTGTTCATGATGGCCGAGGGCTTCCTGCTCGGCCGGATCGTCAACCGCCGGGTGCGCGAGCGGTTCCCGAAATCCACCGATACGGGGTTCCGGCTCGGCTGGTACGCGTTCGTGCGCGCCTCGCAGATGCGCAAGATGCGCGCGCCGAAGCCGCGGGTCTCCCCCGGCGACGCGATCTGATCCACGGGTGCCCGTCTCCACCCCTGGACAGCGCACCCTGGTACTCGGCGGTGCGCGCTCGGGGAAATCCGCGTTCGCCGAAGGTCTCGTCACCGGCGGCGCGGTGCGCTATCTGGCGACCGCGATCCCCGATCCCGCGGATACCGATTTCGCCGACCGGATCGCCGCGCACCGGGCCCGCCGCCCCGCCGACTGGACGGTGATCGACGCCGCCGACCCGGCGGCCGAACTGCGCCTCGCTCACCCCGGCGCCACCCTGGTCGACGATATCGGTACCTGGCTGACCGCCCGGCTCGACGCCCGCGCCGGCTGGGACGCCCCCCGCGGCACGATCGGCCCGGATACCGATGGTCTCGTCGACGCCGTCGCCGGCTATCGCGGCCGGTTGGTGCTCGTCACCCCGGAGGTCGGTCTCGGGGTGATTCCCGCGACCCGCTCGGGGCGTGTGTTCCGCGACGAGATCGGCACGCTGAACCAGCGGCTGGCCCAGATCTGTGACGAGGCTTTCCTCGTGGTCGCCGGACTGCCACTGCGCCTGAAATGAGCCCGGCGCGGATACCGCCGTACCCCTGCCGCGGACGCCCGGTCTGTCCGCCGCTCCTCTTGTCGGAGCCCGGTGCTTGAATCGTGCGGTGCAGACCATGCCCCGCGCCGATATCTGGGCGGCGATCCATCGGGAACGGGCCGCCCTGGCCGACGAACTCGCCGACCTCACCCCCGCGCAGTGGTCGGCGCCCTCCCTCTGTGGACAGTGGTCGGTGCGGGAGGTCGTCGCCCATCTCACCGCGGCCGCGAGCACCGGGCGCCTGCGCTGGATCCGCAGCATGATCGGTGCCCGCTTCGACGCCGACCTGCACAATCAGCGGCGCCTGCGGGAACATCTCGGAACCGGTCCGGCCGAGACGCTCGAGCGGTTCCGCGCGGCCGTCCCGAGCACGGCGGCGCCGTCGGGGCACACTGCGGCCTGGCTCGGCGAAGTCGTGGTGCACGGCACCGATATCCGGCGCCCGCTCGGACTACCCGGAGCCCCCGCGCTCTCCTCGGTGATCGAGGTCGCCCGGTTCTTCGCCGCCCGCGATTTCACGGTTTCCGGCCGCACCGCCATCGCGGGTCTGCACCTGCGGGCGACCGACGGGCCGTTCGACACCGGCACCGGTCCGTCGGTGCGGGGCAGCACGCTCGCCCTGGTGATGGCGATGGCCGGGCGCGCCGAATACTGTGCCGAACTCGGCGGCCCGGGGGTGCCCACCCTGCGCGAGCGAACAGGCGTCTGAGGCCGTACCGGGTTGCCCGCGCCATCGCCACCGACCCAGGACAATGAGGGTCGACCGGGTACCTCACGGCGGGCCCCGCGCACCGGGCAATATTGTCCGGAAGGTGGACCCGTCCGCCGGAGCGGATCCGGCGCGGCGCCACCGCGACAGCACCCGATCGGAAGGCTCGAACAGTGACAGAGGGATTCGCACCCGTTCCCCCGCCGGATGCCGGTGCCCGCGCGGCCGCCGAGCAGCGGCAGGCGTCGCTGACCAAACCGCCCGGCTCGCTGGGACGGCTGGAAGAGCTCGGCAACTGGGTGGCGGCCTGCCAGGGCGTGTGCCCGCCGAAACAGTTCGAACAGGCGCGGGTGGTGGTGTTCGCCGGTGACCACGGGGTCGCGCGGCACGGCGTCTCGGCGTTTCCCAGTGAGGTCACGGCGCAGATGGTCGCCAACTTCCGGGCGGGCGGAGCCGCGGTGAACGCGCTGGCCGGGATCGCCGGGGCCACCGTGCGGGTGGTGGATATCGCGGTGGACGCCGACACCGATCCCGCGGTGAGCGCCCACAAGGTGCGGCGGTCCAGTGGCGCGATCGACCGCGCGGACGCGCTCACCTCCGAGGAGGTCGCCACCGCGCTCGCCGCCGGTGCGGCCATCGCCGACGAGGAGATCGACGCCGGGGCCGATCTGCTGATCGCCGGGGATATGGGGATCGGCAACACCACTCCCGCCACCGCGCTCATCGCCACCCTCACCGGTATCGAACCGGTGCGGGCGGTCGGCCGGGGCACGGGTGTCGACGATCACGGGTGGATGCGCAAGGTGGCCGCCGTCCGCGATGCCATGTGGCGGGCCCGGCCTGTCGCCCGGGACAGTGTCGAACTGCTACGCGTCGCCGGTGGCGCCGATATCGCCGCCATGACCGGCTTCCTGGCCCGCGCCGCCGCCCGGCGGACCCCGGTACTGCTCGACGGTCTGATCGTCACCGCGGCCGCGCTGATCGCCGAAGATCTGGCGGCCGGTGCGGTGAAGTGGTGGGTGGCCGCCCACCGGTCCACCGAACCCGCGCACAACGACGCGTTGCGCAAACTCGCACTCACCCCGGTGCTGGATCTCGACATGCGTCTCGGGGAGGGTTCGGGCGCACTCACCGCGTTGCCCGTCCTGCGCGCGGCCGTCGCGGTCCTCGCGGAGATGGCGACCTTCGCCGATGCGGGAGTCAGCACCGCGGACGCCGAACCGGCAGCCATCCCGGACCTGCGGAAATGACCGCCGCGACGAGCCGGGCGCGATGCTGACTTCCCTGCGGCTGACCTTCTCCTGGCTCACCGTCCTGCCGGTGCGTGGGCCGAGCGAGGTGGACCGGCGGGCGGCGGGCCGGGCCATCGCGCTGGCGCCGATCGCCGGGATCGGGCTCGGGCTGGTCGCCGCGGGGCTGCTCTGGGTGCTGGCGCCCACGGGCATCGCCGCCGGATTCGTCGCCGTCGCGGCCCTGGCGTTGCTGACCCGGGGTATGCATCTGGACGGGCTGGCCGACACGTTCGACGGTCTCGGGGTCTACGGGTCGCCCGAGCGCGCCCGGGAAGTGATGAAGAGCGGTGGCGCCGGACCGTTCGGGGTGGCCGCGATCGTGCTGATAGCCGGCATCCAGGCGGGCGCGTTCACCGCGCTGGCGGGCGCCGGGTATTGGGCAGCGGTCGTCGCGGCGGTGGGTCTGGGCCGGGTCGCGGTGGTCGCCGCCTGCCGCCACGGTCTCGATCCCGCGCCCGGCGCCTGGTTCGGCGCGATGGTCGCCGGAACCCAATCCCGGCCCGCGGTTATCGGCTGGACGGCGGCGGGCGCCGCAGCGGCGGTCGTCGCGATACCGGAGCTGCCGTGGGCCGGGCCGCTGGTGGCACTGGCGGCCCTGGCCGCCGCGAATGGGCTGGTCGGTCACGCGGTCCGCCGGATCGGCGGTCTCTCGGGCGATCTCCTGGGGACGGCGGTGGAACTCACCACCGCGCTGGCCGCCGTGGGGTTCGCCCTGGCCGCGAATGCTGTCTGAGCCACCTGTGATCGATCTGGTTCACAAAGCCCGGTCCGGTCCGATGTCGCCAGGCCTCACTATTGCGAACGCAGCGTCTCACCGCTCGGCCGCGCCCCATAAGGTGGGGGTATGTCAGCCGAGCGCTTCTACTTCCGTCAACTCCTGGCAGGCCGGGATTTCGCCGTCGGGGACCCGATCGCCACGCAGATGCGCAATTTCGCCTATCTGGTGGGTGACCGGGACACCGGTGAATGTGTCGTCGTCGATCCGGCCTACGCGGCCGGTGATCTGGCCGATATCGCCGAGAACGACGGACTGAAGCTGTCCGGGGTGCTCGTCACGCACCATCACCCGGACCATATCGGCGGCACCATGATGGGGTTCACCCTGCGCGGGGTGCGGGAACTGCTGGAGCAGACCACGGTCCCCGTGCACGTGAACGATCAGGAGAAGACCTGGGTCGCCGAGGTCACCGGTATCGCCCCGAGCGAGCTCACCGGCCACGGCCACGGCGACAAGCTGAGTGTCGGCGCCTTCGAGGTCGAGTTCTTACACACCCCGGGCCACACCCCCGGCAGTCAGTGCTTCCTGGTCGACGACAAGCTCATCGCCGGGGACACCCTGTTCATCGACGGTTGCGGGCGTACCGATTTCCCCGGCGGTGACTCCGACACCATGTTCCGCAGCCTGCGCTACCTGGCGGATATGCCGATCAATCCGGAGGTCTACCCGGGTCACTGGTACTCCCCGGACCCGCACGCCTCCCTGGATACGATCCGCGACAACAACTATGTGCTGCGGCCGCGGTCGCTCGGCGAATGGCACGCCCTCATGCCCGGCTGACCGGCGCGACCCCGGGTACCGGGCCCGGCGCCCGGTACCCGGGTGACCTGCGGTTTCCGGTCAGAGCACCCGCATCCACCGGTGCACATCGGCGAAGGTACCGCGCTGGATACCGGTGAGGGTGTCGCGCAGCGCCATGGTCACCTCGCCCGGCTCGCCGCCGCCGATGGTGAATTCACCGTCGGGCCCGCACACGGAACCGACCGGGGTGATCACGGCCGCGGTGCCGCAGGCGAAAACCTCGGTGATCTCGCCGGATTCCGCTCCGGCCCGCCAGTCGTCGACGGAGATCTTGCGTTCGGTCACCGGATAGCCGGAATCCGCCGCCAGGGTCAGCAGCGAATCCCGGGTGATACCCGGCAGCAGCGACCCGGACAGTTCCGGGGTGACCAGCCGCGCGTCCGAACCGGAGCCGTAGACGAAGAACAGGTTGTTGGTACCCATCTCCTCGACATAGCGGCGTTCGACCGCGTCCAGCCACACCACCTGATCACAGCCCTTGGCGGTGGCCTCGGCCTGCGCCAGCAGCGAGGCCGCGTAGTTGCCGGCCACCTTGGCCTCACCGGTGCCGCCGGGCGCGGCCCGCACGTACTCGGTCGACAGCCAGACGCGCACCGGTTTCACACCGCGCGGGAAATAGGCACCGGCCGGGGAGCCGAGCAGCAGGTATTTATAGGCGGAGGCCGGTTTGACACCCAGCCCCGCTTCGGTGGCGAACATGAACGGCCGCAGGTAGAGCGACTCCTCGCCACCCGCCGCGGGGACCCACTCCGCGTCGACTTCGAGCAGTTGGCGCACCGATTCGATGAACAGTTCGTCGGGTAGTTCGGCCATCGCCATCCGGCGCGCGGACCGGCGGAACCGGGCCGCGTTGGCGTCGATCCGGAAACAGGCGACCTGCCCATCCGGCTGACGATAGGCCTTGAGCCCTTCGAAAATCGCCTGGCCGTAGTGGAACACCATGGTGGCCGGATCCAGGGTCAGGGCGGCGTAGGGTTCCACGACCGCGTTGGTCCAGCCGTCGGCCTCGGTGTAATCGATGGTGACCATATGGTCGGTGAAATAGCGGCCGAAACCGGGGGCCGACAGAATCTCCTGTACCCGCTGCGCCGGGGTGGGCGCAGGATGAGGGATACGGGCGAACTGTGCAGCAGCGGTCATGACCAGCAGTCTATGTCCTGGGCCCGCGCCGAATCCGCGGTGGTCCGTCTCGCGCGCCGGGCCCGGTTCGCACCGGCCGCGCCACCGCCGGTCCCGGTGACCGGGCCCGGCCGTCTCAGCTGGTGCGTGCCTCGACGAACGGCGGCCGCACCACCGTGCAGCGCAGCGACCGGCCGCGGACGTCCACCGCGACCTCGGTACCGACCTTCACCGCCGGATCCAGCAGCGCCAGCGCGATCCCGGCCTGCTTGGTGGGCGAGAAGGTCCCGGAGGTGGTCACCCCGACCTTCGCACCGTCGAGCAGCACGTCCTGGTTCTCCCGCGGGATCCCGCGGTCGAGTGCCTCGAGGCCGAGCAGGGTGCGACGCGGTCCGGCCGCCCGTTCCGCTTCCAGCGCGGCCTTGCCCCAGAAATCCGGTTTGGCCCAGCCCACCGCCCAGGACGCGCGCGCCTGCACCGGCGTGATCTCGGCGGACAGTTCGTGCCCGTGCAGCGGATAGCCCATCTCGGTACGCAGGGTGTCGCGGGCGCCGAGCCCGGCCACCTGACCACCGAGCGCGCGCACCTGTTCGACCAGGGCCCGGAACAGTGCCTCGGCGCCGTCCCAGCGCGGCAGCAGCTCGTAACCGTGTTCACCGGTGTACCCGGTCCGGCACACCCGCACCTGCTGCCCCGACCAGTCCGCGTCGGCGAACGCCATATAGGACAGGTCCACCGGCAGCCCCAGCGCGGTGAGCACCGCCGCGGACCGCGGCCCCTGGACGGCGAAGACACCGTAGGCGCGGTGTTCGCCGGTGACCGTGATGGCCGGCGGGGCGGCCGCCGCCAGTTTCTGGACCACCGCGGCGGTATTGGCCGCGTTCGGCACCAGGAAGATCTCGTCGTCGCGCACGAAGTAGGCGATGAGATCGTCGACCACGCCCCCGTCGGGGTGGCAGCACAGCGTGTACTGCGCCCGCCCGGGCCCGATCCGGCCCAGGTCGTTGGTGAGCGCGGAGTTCACGAATTCGGCCGCGCCCGCACCGCGCACGGTCGCCTTCCCGAGATGACTCACGTCGAACAGTCCCACCGCTTCCCGCACCGCGGTGTGCTCGGCCACGGTGCCCGCGTACGAGACCGGCATCTCCCAGCCGCCGAACGGGGCGAATTTGGCTCCGAGTTCGACATGTACTCCGTGGACAGGGCCCTGTTGCAGCGCGGCGTCACTCACCGGGCGAGCTTATCCCGGGGCCCGACGGGGCCGGGATCACACCGCGCCGGGCCCGGCCGACGGCCACCGCGGCGGGATCGACGGGTCAGGCCTCGAACCACATGGGGATCAGCGTGGGCCCCTCCTCCGGCAGGGTGTGGGTTTCGCCGGTGCGGACGAAGCCCTGCCGGGTGTAGAGCCGTGACGAGCGTTCGGTGCTGGCCTCCAGGCACGCCGGGAGCCCCGCCGCACTGAACTGCCGGGTCCGTTCGGTGAGGATCGCCGCGCCCGCGCCTCCCCCGCGGTACTCCGGCACCGTGATGATCAGCTCCAGGTAGCTGTGCGGGAACCTGCGCGGATGCTCCCGGGCCAGCAGTTCGGTCACATAGGCCGACCGTTGCAGCGGCCGCACTTCCGGTGCCCGCTCCGCGTGGCCCCGCATCGTCTCGGCCTCGGCGATCAGCCGGTCGGCGGAGGTGAGCTTCTGCCAGATCGAGATCGCCCAGATCTCTCCGTCGCTTCCGGCGACCCAGATCTCGTCGTCGCGCAGGCCGCGGTCGATGATCTGCGGCACCCATTCGTCGAGGAACTGGTCCACCGGGTAGTCACGCAGGATCCACGCGGTGACCGCCTCGTCCAGGGTTGCCTTCCGGAAAGCTTCCGTCAGCGGTTCGAGATCACTCGGTCCGACGCGCCGCACGGTCAGTTCTGTTCCCATACCGCCTCCTGTGAATGGTGTTACCACCAGCGAACTTATGCGCTCCATCTGCGGAAAACCACCATTTCGTCACGGTATTTCGTGTGATGGAATAGCACCGTGACGGCGTGTGCGATATGCGGTGGAGTGCTGCGGCAACCGGCCCGCGGCCGCCGGCGGCGATACTGTTCGCGTTCCTGCCAGGCCCGCGCCTACCGGGCCCGGCGCCGCGCACCGGCCGCCCCACCGCGGCCGCGACCCCAGCGGTTGTCGAAACTCACGATCGCCCACGCGGCGGTCGACCTGGCCGACCGTGCGGGCACCGACGGCCTGACGATGCGCCGGCTGGCCGGCGAGCTGGGAGTGGCCACCGCCGCCCTGTACCGATATTTCGACGATCGGGAACAACTACTCGTCGCGATGACCGATCTCGTCCTCGCCGAAACCCCGCCACCGCCGCCGCATCCGGCCGACCGGCGGGCCCGGATCAGGTACGAGGCGCAGCAGGAATGGCAGATCTACCGGCGGCATCCGTGGATCCTCACGGTGCTGGCGCGGATCCGCCCGCCGCTGGGGCTCTCCCTGTTCGACACCTTGGAACGGACGCTGAGCGCGCTCGACACACCGGACCTGTCCCGGACACAACTGATCTCGACATATCTGAGCTACTCCGCGCTGGTGCAGGGCCTCGCCCTGGTGTGGACCGCCGAACGGTCCGACCGGATCGGCGGCCCGGACGCGGCCGGAGTGCCGGCCGGGGTGGCCGCACTCGTCGACCCCGTCGCGCGCCCGGCCCTGTACAAGGCGTTCGGCCCGACCGGCCCCCCACCCGACCTCGATTTCGACGAACTGCTCACCGACGCGGTGGACATGCTGCTCGACGGCGTCGCGGTACGCCACCGGTGGTCCACCGAATAGCCTGGGGCCATGACCGCAGTCGCAGATCGTCCGCTCGGACCGGAATTGGCACGTACCCAGACCATCGAACCCGGCACCGATGTCCTCGTCGTCGGCCTCGCCACCACCGATGACGGTCCCGTCCTCGTCCCCGAGGACCTCTTCGGCGATGTGCTCGACAGCGAGGTGCGCGGCCGGCTGCTCGACCAGTTGACCGCGGTCGGCGCCACGGGCAAAGCCGAACAGCTGGTCCGGATCCCCGCCCCCGCCGGCCTGGACGACGTCGTCAGCGTGCTGGCCGTGGGCCTCGGCAGCGCCGCGGAGATCGACGCCGAGCAGATCCGCCGCAGCGCCGGCGTGGCGGCCCGCTCCCTGACCGGGGTCACCCGGGCGGTCACCACTCTGTCCGGCCTGGACATCGGCGCTGCGGTGGAGGGTTTCTACCTCGGCGCCTATTCGTTCACGCCGTTCCGTTCCGCCAAATCCGCGCCGAAGCCGGAGGCCGCGCCGCCCGCCCGCGTCGAACTGCTCGTCCCGGAACCCGAATTCGGCGGCGACGCGCTGCTGCGCGCCCAGCTCATCGCCGAAGCCGTGGCCACCGCGCGGGATTTCGTCAACACCCCGCCGAGTCATCTGTACCCGGCCGAATTCGCCCGCCGCACCGCCGTGCTGGCCGAGGGCGCCGGCCTGGAGGTCGAGGTACTCGACGAGAAAGCCCTGGAAGAAGGCGGTTTCGGTGGAGTGCTGGGGGTCGGCAAGGGATCGTCGCGGCCGCCGCGCCTGGTCCGGCTCACCTATCGGGGCGGCGACCGGAAAGTCGCGCTGGTCGGCAAGGGCATCACCTTCGACACCGGCGGTATCTCCATCAAACCGGCCGCGAACATGGAGAACATGACCTCGGATATGGCCGGGGCGGCCGCGGTCGTGGCGACCACCCTGCTCGCCGCGCGGCTGAGTCTGCCGGTGACCGTGATCGCGACCGTCCCGATGGCGGAGAACATGCCGTCGAGTACCGCCCAGCGCCCCGGTGATGTGCTCACCCAGTACGGCGGCACCACCATCGAGGTCACCAATACCGATGCCGAGGGCCGGCTCATCCTGGCCGACGCCATGGTCCGCGCCGGTGAGGACGACCCGGACTATCTCATCGACGTGGCCACCCTCACCGGGGCCCAGATGGTGGCGCTGGGCACCCGCACCCCGGGCGTGATGGGTACCGACGAATTCCGCGACCGGGTGGCCCGGATCTCCCAGGAGGTCGGCGAGCACGGCTGGCCGATGCCGCTGCCCAAGGAGCTGCGCGCCGATCTGGACTCCAAGGTCGCCGATATGGTCAACGCGACGTCGCATCGGTGGGGCGGCATGCTCGTCGCGGGCACGTACCTGAAGGAGTTCGTGCCCGAGGGGGTCGAATGGGCCCATATCGATATCGCGGGCCCGGCCTACAACACCGGTGGCCCCTTCGGCTACATCGGCAAGGGCGGCACCGGCGTCCCGGTCCGCACCCTCGTCGCCGTGCTGGAGGACATCGCCGCCGAGTAGCCGCCCGCGGTTTGCCGGGCGGCCGTCCGGCCGCTCCGGCAACCGGAACGGGACAGTGCGTCGCGCCGCCGGCCCGCG
>NZ_JBEXLL010000066.1:0-42718 GCF_040609955.1 Nocardia sp. NPDC004568 | reverse complement strand
CGCACCCCGGCCGAGTACGCTGCGTCCTGCACCTGCACCCACCATCCGGTGGCCTGCGGGATCGACTGAACACCAACCGAACGACCCGGACTCAATTTCCGGGTGGACGCATTATCGGGTACCCGCCACAATGGCCGGTGTGTTTCGCCGAGATCTGGCGGACCGAAGCTGTAATGACCGTCGATGATGATGTGCGTTCAGGTGAACGGTGCAGCCCTGGCTACGTCGGCGTCGAGCATCGGGTAGTCCTGGGCGGCGCCAAGTCTGCCAACATCCGGGTCGAGGTAGATGGTGTGTCACAGCACCACGCCACCGCACCCTCGAAAATCGCCTCGGGCGTCCCCACCACCGCTACCGGCGAGGCGCTGCGCTCGGCGACGCGGCGGACGACCGCCCGCCCGCCGTCGAATCGTGAACCCCGCGAACCACACCTGGACGGTGATCACGGCGAATCGCGCCGCGATCACCGACCGGGGCGAAGGTATCGCCCCATGGCGCACAGACGTCACCGTGCAGGAGGCGGAGTTGCCCTCCGATTGCCGATATCATCGCAGGCGCCCGATCGAATCCTGAAGTGCAGGTAGTACCGATGACAAGCCAGCCGCAGACCGTATCCCCCGAGGAGCCGGAGGCCGGTGCGGGGCCGGCCGCGGCGGCCGGTCCGCGACCGGCTCCGGACCGGGACTATTTCCCGCCACCACGGGAACTACGAGGCAATCTGAACGGCTGGACCTATCCGGCGGTGTTCCTCGTGGCCGTGCTCGCGACTTTCCTCCTGGCCCAAGCGGCGCTCGCGCTCGACTCCGGGCAACCGTTGCAGCCCGCGATCCATATCGCGGCGGCCGTCTGGGTGGCCTCCTACCTGCCGATGCTCTCGGCGACCTCGCGCGGCCGTTCGCGGATCCGGATCGAAGGCGCGCGATTCGCAAGCGACCAGGACACGCTGGTGATCCGCCGATCCCTCGGTTACGAGGTCGCCCTGGTGGTCTGCTTCCTGAGCCTGGCGGCAGTGTGCGCGATCTTCGGTATCGGCACCTGGACCGGCACCCTCACCCTGAACCCGCATCCACCGGTGCCGCCGTGGCCGGCCCTGGTCGCCGCCGTCCTGCTCCTGCTGTATCTCTGTGTGTACGCCCGGCGTCCCGAGATCCGCCGGCTGGTGCTCACACCGATGCATATCGTGCTGCCCACCAAGACCTCGGTCGCGAACATGGTGAGCTGGACTTCGATCGAACAGATCGAGGTGGTCTCGCGCAACAATTCCAAGGGCACCATCCGGATCTCACGCCCCGGCCGCAGACCCGGTCGCCTGGTCACCAAACGTATCCACGCGGAAAAACTCTCGATCGGCTCGGCCGCCACGTACTGGCTGATCCGCTTCTACCACGAGAACCCGGACCTGCGCGCCGAACTCGCCGACGCACGGGCCGCCGAACGGTTGCGCCGCTACGCCGTCGTTCCCGAATTCGCCGCCGACCGGCGCTGATCGCCGCCGGTGGTCTGGAATGTTCGCCGATGCACGACCTGATCGCCTCGGAACGGGGGATTCACGCAGCGGCCCACACCACCACGACATCCGGCCACCGAACAGCCACGGGCAGTCCGGATTCCGATGCCGGCGATCCCGGCCGGTGCCGGATTCTGCCGGAGCAGATCACACGGCCCGCTGGACCGGTTCCTCGCGTCACGGGTAGGACCGGGGCCGGATAGGCTTCCGGCATGGTACGGGTCCGGCAGATGCACGAATGGGCGGTCGGCACGGACGAAGCCGTCGCCGTGCAGCGGCGGCTGCGGGACCGGGTACTGGTGGGCGACGAACACGGTCCGATCCGGCGGGCCGCCGGACTGGACGTCGCCTATCGCGATCCCGATATCGCGATAGGCGTGGTCACCGTGCTGGAGGTGGACTCGCTGACCTTGGTGGACCAGTCGATCGTCCGGGAACGTGTCGAGTTCCCCTATATCTCGGGTCTTTTCGCATTCCGCGAGATCCCCCCACTGACCCGTGCGCTCGAGGCCCTGCGCGTGGAGCCCGATGTGCTCGTCTGCGACGGGCACGGGCTGGCCCATCCCCGCCGCTTCGGTCTCGCCGCGCATCTGGGTGTACTCACCGGGCTGCCGAGTATCGGTGTCGCGAAGAAATCCGCGGGCGAGTACAGCGAGCCCGGTCCGGCCCGCGGTGATTCGAGCCCGGTCACCATGGACGGTGCGGTCGTCGGCCGCGCCCTGCGTACCCAACCGGGAGTCACACCGCTGTTCGTCTCGGTCGGACATCGCTTCACCCTCGACTCCGCCTGCGCGCTGGTGCTGCGGCTGGCCCCGCACTACCGGTTACCGGAAACCACCCGCACGGCCGACCATCTGGGCCGTATCGCCTGAACCCCGTGGCCGGCGGCGCGGCGTGATCGCCGCCGCCCACCGAGATCCGCGCCGGTCCCGCCCACCGAGATCCGCGCCGGTCCCGGCCGCACCCGATCCGCCGAACCCGCGGCCTCCATCCGGTCGCGGCGGCCGACCCGCTCTGCACCCCCCGCCAGAGGACCGATGCCGGAGGGACCGCGGGTCCGATCCCCGGCCGACCGAGCCCGGCCGGTGCTCCCGGAACGGTTTCGCCGAGCAGAGGTCAGACGCGGACCAGATCGTCGGCGTGGATCACCGGGCGCTGCATACCGTCCGGCAGTTCCCGGGTCGACCGGCCGAGCACCGTCGCGAGTTCGGCGGCGTCGTATTCCACGACTCCCCGCGCCACGACCGTGCGATCCGGGCCCACCAGATCCACCACGTCACCGCCGTGGAAGCGGCCGCGCACCCCGACGATTCCGGCGGCGAGCAGGGAGCGCCGGGCATGGGCCACCGCCTCGACCGCCCCGGAGTCGATGAGAATCGCACCCCGGCTGTCGGCGGCGTGCCGGACCCAGAACCGGCGCGCGGACAACCGCACCGGGCGGGCGGCGAAAGCGGTACCGACCGTACCCGTCCCGAGCGCTTCGGCGGCCTCCGCGGCCGCCGCCAGCAGGACCGGGACACCGGCGTCCGCGGCCAGCCGGGCGGCCGACAGTTTGGAGGCCATTCCCCCGGTGCCGAGTACGCCGCCGCTCCCGGCGATCACGCCGTCGAGATCGGCGCTGGTACGCACCTCACCGATGAAGTTCGCGTCGCCTTTGCGCGGATCACCGTCGTAGAGCCCGGCCACATCGGACAGTAGGAACAAGGCGTCGGCGCCCACCAAGTGGGCCACCAGCGCCGCCAGCCGGTCGTTGTCGCCGAACCGGATCTCCTCCGTGGCGACGGTATCGTTCTCGTTCACCACCGCCACAGCGCCGAGCGAGCGCAGCCGGTCCAGGGTGCGCTGCGCGTTGCGGTGGTGTTCCCGCCGGGCGAAATCGTCTGCGCTGAGCAGGATCTGACCGACGGTGCGGTCGTACCGGGCGAACGAGGTACCCCAGGCATGGACCAGGGCGAGCTGGCCGACACTGGCCGCGGCCTGTTTGGTCGCGAGGTCACGCGGCCGCCGGGTCAAGCCCAGCGGAGCCAGCCCCGCCCCGATCGCCCCGGACGAGACGACCACCACATCGGAACCGGCCCGCATCCGTGCCTCGATGGCCTCGGCGAGCCGGTCCAGCCGGGCGATATCGAGTCCACCGGTCAGGCTGGTGAGCGCGGACGAGCCGATCTTCACCACCACCCGGCGGGCCCCGGCGATGGCACGCCGGGCATCACTGAGCTCTGCGGAAACCTGGGTCACGGCCGTGCCCCTGCTCCGTGGTCACCCTGGTTCACCCGCCTACTCCTCGCTGTCCTCGTCCACCAGACCGCGCCGCACCCGCGACGCGTGCTTACGTTCGGCCGCACTGACCCGATCGGACTGTTCGAGCCGGATATCGGTACCGCGACCGGTCGGCACAATATCGGTGCCCGCGGCGATCTGCGGTTCCCAGTCGAAGGTCACCTCGCCGATGGTCACCGGTGCGCCCGGCTCCGCACCGAGCCGTACCAGCTCGTCCTCCACGCCGAGCCGCGCCAGGCGGTCGGCGAGATATCCGACGGCCTCGTCGTTGTCGAACTGGGTCTGGCGCACCCAGCGTTCGGGCCGGGTGCCGCGCACGATGAACCCGCCCGGTTCCTCCGCGTCGGCGCGCACCGTGAAACCGGAATCGTCCACCGGGACCGGGCGGATCACGGGCCGCTTCGGTGCGGCCGCCGGATGCGCGTCGCGATAGGCCTGCACCAGTTCGGCGAGCGCGAAGGTCAGTTGCCGCAGACCGGAATGGGCGACCGCCGAGATCCGGAACACCGGCCAACCCCGCTCCCGCAGTTCGGGCGTGACCAGATCGGCGAGCTCCTCCGCCTCGGGCACGTCGACCTTGTTCA
Organism: Nocardia sp. NPDC004568; assembly: GCF_040609955.1. Lineage (NCBI taxonomy): Bacteria > Bacillati > Actinomycetota > Actinomycetes > Mycobacteriales > Nocardiaceae > Nocardia > Nocardia sp. NPDC004568. The sequence continues at coordinate 38,347 of NZ_JBEXLL010000066.1, read as the reverse complement.
GGATCACCACCCGCGGCCGATCCGCGAGATCGCCGAGGCTCACGTCACCGCGCAGGGCGGGTTTGTAGGCGGCGAGTTCGGCTTCGAGAGCGTCGATATCGGAGAGTGGATCGCGGCCCGGTTCCATTGTCGCCAGATCCACCACATGGGCCAGTACCGCGCACCGCTCCAGATGCCGGAGGAAGTCCAGGCCGAGGCCGCGTCCCTCGCTGGCCCCGGGAATCAGTCCCGGGACGTCGGCGATCGTGAAGGTCGTATCGCCGGCGTTCACGACGCCGAGGTTCGGCACCAGCGTGGTGAAGGGGTAGTCGGCGATCTTCGGTTTGGCGGCGGACAGCACCGAGACCAGCGAGGACTTCCCCGCGGACGGGAACCCGACCAGCCCCACGTCGGCGACGGACTTGAGCTCGAGGACCACATCGTGGGCCTCGCCCTCCTCGCCCAGCAACGCGAAACCGGGCGCCTTCCGGGCCCGGGACACCAGGGCCGCGTTGCCCAGCCCGCCCCGGCCGCCTTTGGCGACGACGAACCGGTTACCGGCCCCGACCAGGTCCATCAGGACCTCCCCGTCGGCGTCCAGCACGACGGTCCCGTCCGGGACCTTCAGCAGCAGCTCCGCGCCCTTCTTCCCGTCCCGGTTGCCGCCCTCACCCGGTTTGCCGTTACCGGCCTTGGCGTGCGGATGGAAATGAAAGTCCAGCAGCGTGTGCACATTGGCGTCCACCTCGAGGATCACATCCCCGCCGTTGCCCCCGTTGCCACCGTCGGGGCCGCCCAGCGGTTTGAACTTCTCCCGGTGCACCGACGCGCAACCGTGCCCGCCTTTGCCGGCACGGACATGAAGAACGACACGGTCGATGAACTTGGCCATGGCCGGATCATCCTCCTCAGGGGGTTCGGGGGGTGGGACGGACACTGCGTTCCGGGGATGAGGAAGTCGCAACGCCCGGAACAGGGCCGGGCCCGGTCGGGGCGGCGGCGCCGGGGGTGGAAACGCGAAAAGCGGGCCGAGGGTTTGTCACCCTGACCCGCTCGCTGTGGTGGAGTCGTCAGCCGGTCAGGCTTCGACCGGCTCCGGGACCACGATGTTGACGGTCTTGCGACCACGCTTGCTACCGAACTCGACGGCCCCCGCCTCGAGCGCGAACAGGGTGTCGTCCCCGCCACGGCCGACATTGACGCCGGGGTGGAAGTGGGTGCCACGCTGCCGCACCAGGATCTCGCCGGCCTTCACCGACTGCCCGCCGAAACGCTTCACGCCGAGCCGCTTGGCATTGGAATCGCGGCCGTTCCGGGAGCTGGATGCGCCCTTCTTATGTGCCATTGCTGATACTCCTTCAGCGCGGGCCTGCGCGGCCCTGCGGGGTGGTTACTTGATGCCGGTGACCTTCAGGACCGTCAGCGGCTGACGGTGTCCCTGGCGCTTGTGGTAGCCGGTCTTGTTCTTGAACTTGTGGATGCGGATCTTCGGGCCCTTGGTCTGCTCGACCACCTCGGCCGACACCGAAACCTTCGCCAGCGCGTCGGCGGCGGTGGTGAGCTCGGCGCCATCGACGACGAGCACCGGCGACAGTGCCACGGAGGTGCCCGGCGCACCCTCGATCTTCTCGACCTTCACCAGGTCACCGACCGCGACCTTGTACTGCTTTCCGCCGGTCTTGACGATCGCGTACGTTGCCATCGGTCGGCTGCCCTTCTTCCTCTAGTGCTCGGCACTCGTTCACACGGTAGTACCTCGGTTTCGCACCGGGGTCCACCGCACGACTGGTCTGATAATCGCCGCCTCGGCTACTGGTGGCTCTCGGTATCGGGAACCGGCCACGGAAACAGCACATGCTGTCGCCGGGCAGCGACTGCCAAGATTACAGGATGGCGGTACATGCGACCAAACCGGTCCCCGTACGGCATCCTCGCGGACCTGCCGCACCGCCTGGCACGGCACTCCGCCGGAGGGCGCCCGGCCCACCCCGGTACCGACGCGCCGGTGCCCGGCCCGCATTCCGCGGACCGGGCACCGGACGCTCGTTTCAGTTCTGCTCGTCGACCGGCGGCCCGGACGGACGGCCCGCGGCCCGGCGGCGCGCCCGGCGCACCGGAACCTCGACCTCCGGCTGGTCGGCCGTGAAATCGGTCACCGGCGCGGCGGGCTGCTCGGCGGCCGCCAAGACGAATACCGCGCCCGCGCTGTCGGCGGCCGGAGCGGAGGTCGAGCGGGCGACCCGGCGCCGCCTGCTCCGGGTTTCCCCGACACCGTCGCCGGCGTGTTCCGTGGCCGCCGCCGCAGCGGCGCCCGGCTCCACCGGATGGGCGGTGCCGTTCGACGCGGCGGCCGTCCCGTTGCGCTCCGCGGCGGGCGCAACGGTCTCGGCGGCAGCTACGGCGGGTACCTCCGCCGTATCGGCACCGGCCGCAGTGTCCGCCGGGAGCTCCGGCTCCGGTGCGGTGGTTCCGCCGCCTTCGACCGTGCCCGGTGCGGTGGCGACCGCTTCGGCCGGGGCGGGTTCGGAGGCCGCCGGTTCGGTCGGGGCGGGTTCGGGAACAACCGGCTCGACCGCCGCCGGTTCGGAAGCGACCGGCTCGGCCGCCGTGGATTCGGTGGCGGCCCGTTCGGAGCCGACCCGCTCGGTGACGGTGGGCTCGGTGGCGGCCGGTTCGGCGGCCACGGAGCCGGTGGATGTACCGCTGCCGTTCGGTTCCGCGGCCGGAGTACCGGCGGCACCGGCCGATCGGCGGACCCGGGTACGACGGCGCCGCGGTTCAGCGACGGCCGCATCGCCCTTGCCGCTCGCGGCCCCCTCCGGCACCGCACCGGAGCCCCCCGCGTCGCCCACGGCAGCGAGCTCCGCGGCCTCACCGGCCGGTTCCCTCGACGCGTCGGGCGTGGTGCCCGGCGCCGGCTCGCCCTGATCGGTGTCCGGGTGATGGGCCGCCATGGCCAGTGCCACCGGATGCGCCCGCTTGGCCGCCGCGTCCTCTTCCGACAACTCCGGAGTGGACGGCTGCGGTGCCGCGGGCGCGGCGGCGGCCTTGTCCCGGTTGCGACGGCGCCGCGAACCCGATTCCCGGCCCCGGCCGGCACCGCCCTCGTCGGAGCCCGACGGCTCCACGGGGTAGCTGTGCACCAGGATGCCGCGGCCGTGGCAGCGCTCGCAGGTGGTGGAGAACGCCTCCACCAGTCCGGTACCGAGCTTCTTACGGGTCATCTGGACCAGGCCCAGCGAGGTGACCTCGGAGACCTGGTGCCGGGTGCGGTCCCGGCCCAGGGCCTCGGTGAGACGGCGCAGCACCAGGTCGCGATTGGACTCCAGCACCATATCGATGAAGTCGACCACGATCATGCCGCCGATATCGCGCAGCCGCATCTGGCGCACGATCTCCTCGGCTGCCTCGAGGTTGTTCCGGGTGACCGTCTCCTCCAGGTTGCCGCCGCCGGAGCCGGTGAACTTACCGGTGTTGACGTCGATCACCGTCATCGCCTCGGTGCGGTCGATCACCAGGGTGCCGCCCGAGGGCAGCCACACCTTGCGGTCGAGCGCCTTGGCCAGCTGCTCGTCGATGCGGTAGGTCTCGAAGACGTCGACACCGTTGTTCTCGTGCCGGGAGACCCGGGCGAGCAGGTCTGGGGCGACGGTGCCGATGTAGTTCTCGACGGTGCTCCAGGAGCGCTCGCCCTCGATGACCAGCCGCGAGAAATCCTCGTTGAACAGATCGCGGACGACCTTGACGAGGAGATCGGGCTCCTCGTACAGGGTCTTCGGCGCGTTCGACTGGTTCTCGGCGGCCGCGGTGATCTTGCGCCAGGCCGTCTGCAGCCGCTCCACATCACGGGTGAGTTCGGCCTCGCTGACGCCCTCGGAGGCGGTCCGGATGATGACGCCCGCATCGGCCGGGACGATCTCGCGCAGGATCTCCTTGAGCCGCTTGCGCTCGGTATCGGGCAGTTTGCGGCTGATCCCGGTGGAGGTGCCGCCGGGCACGTAGACCAGGAAGCGACCGGCCAGGCTGATCTGGGTGGTCAGGCGCGCGCCCTTGTGGCCGACCGGGTCCTTGCTCACCTGGACCAGCACCTGGTCACCGGGTTTGAGCGCCTGCTCGATCTTGCGTTCCTTACCGCCGAGCCCGGCGGCCTCCCAGTTGACCTCGCCCGCGTAGAGCACGCCGTTGCGGCCCCGGCCGATATCGACGAACGCGGCCTCCATACTGGGCAGCACGTTCTGCACTTTGCCCAGGTAGACATTGCCCACCATGGACGCCGAGCCGGTGCTGGTGACGAAATGCTCGACGAGGATATTGTCCTCGAGCACGGCCACCTGGGTGGCGGCCGGATGACCCGGGAACTCCTTCTCACGCACGACCATCACCCGGTCCACGGCCTCGCGGCGGGCCAGGAACTCCGATTCGGTGAGGATCGGCGGGCGGCGGCGACCGGCCTCCCGGCCGTCGCGCCGACGCTGCCGCTTGGCCTCGAGCCGGGTGGACCCGGTGATGCCCTGCACCTCGTCGACCGTGGCGCGGGTACGGGTCTTGTTCCGCGGTTCGCGCTCATGGACGACCGTATTGGGCGGATCGTCGTCGGCCGGTTCGCTGTCGCCGGATTCACCGGCGACCTTGCGCCGCCGGCGGCGCCGCCGACGGCGGCTGGACCCGCTCTCCGAGTCGTCGCCCGCCTCGCCGGAATCCTCGGCCCCGGATTCGTCCGCCTCGCCGGATTCGGCGGTCCGGTCGTCATCGTCGTCGTCGGTATCGGTGGCCTGCTCGGTATCGGGGCCCGGCCCACCGTCTGTTTCGGTGTCCTCGGCGTCGGTGGCCTGTTCGCCCCGGCCACGCCCGCGTCCGCGCCGGCCGCGCCGGCGACGCCGCGGCTGATCGTCGGAGTCGCCCTGCTCGGACTGATCCTCGGTATCGGCTCCGGTGTCGGCCTCGGTCTCGGCGGCGGCCTCGGGCTCGGGTTCCGGTTCGGGCTTACGGCGGCGGCGCAGTTGTTCGGCGGCCGCGGCATCCGGGGAGAGGAACAGCGGGGCCGCGACGACCGCGGATTCGAAGACGATCGGTTCGGCCGAGGCGGGCTCCTCGGGCACCGCGCTCGCGAACAGATTCACCGCGGCCGTGAAGGCGGGCGGCGGGGTCACCGGCGCGGCCGGGGCGCCACTCGCGGCGGAGGTATCCGCGGGAGCGGAGGTATCCGCGGGAGCGGAGATCTCGGCCGACACGGACACCGCGGTCGGGCCGGACGAGCCGGCCTCGGCGGGGGTACCGGATTCGGCGACCACCGCTTCCGCTTCGGCGCCCGGTTCGGCCGCTGGTTCCGGCGCCTGGGCAGCGGCACCGGTCGGCACCGGCTCGGTGCCGATGCCAGGGATTTGCCCGGAGCCGGTGCCCGGCTGCGCGGTGGGGGCCGGCTCCGGTTCCCGCGCGGCCGGGGCAGCGGCGGCCTCGGCCGCCCCCGGAGCCGCGGCGTCACCGGAACCGACCGGTCCCGCCGAGGTGCCGGTGGGCTCGAAGAGCCCGGGTTCGGCCGGGGCGAGTGCGGGCGGAGCGGTCAGTGATTCGCGCACCGACTCCGCGACGGCCCGGTCCACGCTCGATTGCGGGCTACGGGCCTCGGTCCCGAGTTCGCTGAGTTTGGCCAGGATGCGCTTACTGGTCACACCGAGCCTTTTGGCCAGGGCATGTACTCGGATTCGCTCCGGCAAGTGATCGTCGTCCTGTGATGTTGTGTCCAGCGGCTCTTGTTCGGCCACGAAGTCTCCTCGGGCCCCCGGGCGCGTTCCTCATCGAGTGACGCGGCCGTCGCGGGGACGCTTTCCGTCCGCCTCGCGCGGTTGGCGCGAGGTCATGGTCTCGCCCCGCGTGCCCGGTTATCTCCACTATCGAACGTCGGTCGGGCTAACTGGCCACGCGGCGCCTGGCATATGGCTGAACTCCGCGGTCCGAGCGCTCGTCCAGCGCGCCGGGCAGACGCAGCCCAGAAATCCGGCTGTACGTCCGCGGCAGCGATGGCGGCATCGTTCCGCAGTGTGTCATCCGGTCGTGCCCCCTGTGGAGCGCAACCAAGTACCAGTATCCCACACCGTGCGCCAGGTGTTCGCCGTGGCGCCGGGCAGGGCACTCGCACGGGTCCGGTCGGCCCGGCACCGGACAGTGATCAGAGGGGGAATTCGGGGAACCAGAGGGAGATTTCGCGCTTGGCCGACTCGGGCGAGTCCGATCCGTGCACCAGGTTGTACTGGGTCTCGAGACCCAGGTCGCCGCGGATACTGCCGGGCGCGGCCTTCTCGACCGGATCGGTGCCGCCGGCCAGCTGCCGGAAGGCGGCGATGGCGCGCGGGCCCTCCAGGACGGCCGCGACGACCGGACCCGAGGTGATGAACTCGATCAGCGAACGGTAGAACGGCTTCTCCGCGTGCTCGGCGTAGTGTTCGGCGGCCACTTCCTCGGTCACCTGCTTGAGCTCGAGGGCCGCGATGGTGAGACCCTTGCGCTCGATCCGGTTCAGCACTTCGCCGACATAGCCGCGGGCCACACCGTCCGGTTTGATCAGAATCAACGTCTGCTCTGTCACGCGGTCAGCCTAATGGGCGTCTCCGGGTGAGGCCCAACCAGTCCTCCCCCGGCCTACGCGCGAGTAGCCACGCCCCGACCGGGCCGGGCGGGCGAACGGGTGGACGACGGCCGGCACGGTCCGGCGCCGACGGTCAGGAACCGCCGGAGCCGCGCTGGCTCGGCAGCGTCCCCTCGTCCATCCGCCGTTTCACATCCGAGCGCAGCAGCAGGATGAACGCCCAGACCGCGAGGAAGATCACGCCGATGACCGCGATCGAGAGATGGAACACCCCACCGATCAGTACCAGCACCTGCAACGCCAGATTGAACGGGACCGCCCAGGAGCGGCGCTGCAGGCCCGCGCCCGCGATCATCACCAGAGCCAGTACCACCAGATAGGTGCCCGACACCCAGGTGACACCACCGGCGATATCGGCCACCACCGGCAGGGCCAGCAGCACCGTGATCGCCTCGAGCACCAGGGCCCCGGCCATCACCCCGCGCAGCCCCTTCCACGGATCGGGCGGAGCCGGGGGCGTCGCCTCGGACTTCGGCGCTTCGGGCTCACTCATGCTGGTCCTCGTCATCGGCGGTGGCCGATCTCGGCATCACGCCGGATCCTTCCCGAACAGGGCGCGCGCGGCACCGGCGGTCACCACCGACCCGGTGACCACCACACCCGCGCCGGACACCATCTCCCCGGACGCACCGACCTCCTCCGCGAGCGCGACGGCGGTTTCCAGCGCGTCCGGCAGCGTGTCAGCGGTGACCACGCGTTCGTCACCGAAGCGCTGGACCGCCAGATCGGCGAGCTGATCGACCGGCAGCGCCCGGGGAGACCCGTTCGTGGTCACCACGATCTCGTCGAAGACCGGCTCCAGCGCGGTGAGGATTCCGGCGACGTCCTTGTCGGCCAGCACCGCGACCACGCCGACCAGCTTGCGGAAGTCGAACTCGGCGGTCAGCGTCGCGGCGAGCGCGGCGGCACCGGCCGGATTGTGCGCGGCATCGATGAACAGGGTGGGTGCGTTGCGCATCCGCTCGAGACGCCCGGGGCTGGTGACCTCGGCGAAACCGGCGCGGACCGCATCGATGTCCAGCTGCCGCTGCGCGCCGGCACCGAAGAAGGCCTCCACGGCGGCCAGCGCGAGCGCCGCGTTGTGGGCCTGGTGCTCCCCGTGCAGGGGGAGGAAGATCTCGTCGTAGACCCCGCCGAGCCCCTGCAGTTCGAGCTGTTGTCCGCCCACCGCGATCCGGCGGCTCAGCACCTGGAACTCCGAACCGGCCCGTGCCACCGCGGCGTCGGTTTCCACGGCCCGGCGCAGCAGTACGTCGAGCGCCTCGGGGTCCTGTTCGGCGATGATCGCGACCGTATCGGTGGGGACCAGTGACTCGGGAGGACGTTTGATGATCCCGGCCTTCTCCTTGGCGATGGAGGTCAGGTCCGGGCCCAGGTATTCGGTGTGGTCGAGGCCGATGGGGGTGATGACCGCGACCTGCGCGTCGATCACATTGGTGGCGTCCCAGCTGCCGCCCATCCCGGTCTCCACGACCGCGACGTCCACCGGCGCCTCCGCGAACGCCGCGTAGGCCATGGCGGTGAGCACCTCGAATTTGCTCATCGCCGGGCCGCCCGCGGTGGCCGACTGGGCATCGATCATCTCGATATAGGGCTGCATCTCCCGGTACAGCTCGACATAACGGGCCGCAGAGATCGGCCGGTTGTCGATACTGATCCGCTCGGTGGCCAGCTGCAGATGCGGGCTGGTGAGCCGGCCGGTCCGGCGGTGCAGCGCGGTGAGCAGCGAGTCGATCATCCGGGTCACCGACGTCTTACCGTTGGTACCGGCGACATGGATCGCCGGGAACCCCCGCTGCGGTGACCCCAGCACATCCATCAGCGTGGCGATCCGGGTGAGCGACGGTTCGATCTTGGTTTCCGGCCAGCGCTGATCGAGTTCCGCCTCGACCAGCGCCATCTCCGCCAGTTCCACCGGCGACGGCCCGGTACCGAGCCGCGAGCCCCCGTACCGGAGGTCCGGCTCGGCCTCGTCGCCGTGGGCGTTCACTTGCCGCTCAGCTCGGCCAGGCGGGCTCCGATCCGCTCCACCTCGGCCGCGGCGACCTCGCGCCGGGCCCGGATCTTGTCCACCACCGGTTCGGGGGCCTTGGCCAGGAATGCCTCGTTACCGAGTTTGGCCTCCGTCCCGGCCAGTTCCTTCTGCGCGACCGCCAGGTCCTTCTCCAGCCGACGCCGCTCGGCCGCGAGGTCCACGGTGCCCGAGGTGTCGACCTCGACGGTGACCGTGGTACCGCTGAGCCGCACCTCCACCGAAGCCGTGGCCGCGAAATCCGCGCCGGGCTCGGTGAGCCGGCCCAGCGTGCTCACCTCCGGATGGAGATGCGCCAGACCCGCCGCGTCCAGCCCGATCACCCGGGCCGCGACCTTCTGCTTGTCGTTCAACCCCTGATCACTGCGGAACCGGCGGATCTCGGTGACCAGCCGCTGCAGGTCGGCGATGCGCTGCGCCGCACCGGTATCGGTGGGCGTCCCGGTGCGCTCCGGCCAGGCCGCGACGACCACCGACTCCGCGCCGGTCAGCGCCCGCCACAGCGCTTCGGTGACGAAGGGGATCACCGGGTGCAGCAGCCGCAGCACCGCGTCGAGCACCGCCCCGAGCACGACCCGGGTGGATTCGGCGCGCTCCTCGCTCTCGGCGAACTGGACCTTGGACAGTTCCAGATACCAGTCGCAGAGTTCGTCCCACGCGAAGTGGTAGAGCGCTTCGCAGGCCTTGCCGAACTCGTAGGCGTCGAACGCGGCGTCGACCTCGGCGAGCACCTCGTCGAGCCGGTCCACGATCCAGCGGTCGGCATCGGTCAGGGTCTCCCGCGCGGGCACCGTCCCCGGGCGGGCCCCGTTCATGAGCGCGAACTTCGTCGCGTTGAACAGTTTGGTGACGAAACTGCGCGAGGCGAGGGCGTGCGGTTCACCGACCGAGAGATCGCCGCCGGGCTGGGCGCCGCGGGCCAGGGTGAAGCGCAACGCGTCCGCGCCGTAGTTGTCGATCCAGTCCAGCGGGTCGATGCCGTTACCCCGCGACTTCGACATCTTCTTGCCGAACTGGTCGCGGATCAGACCGTGCAGGAACACATCCTTGAAGGGAACCTGATAGTCCCCGCCCTTACCGGTGGCCACCGCGGCGTCGTCGGCGACGAAGGTGCCGAACATCATCATCCGGGCCACCCAGAAGAACAGGATGTCGTATCCGGTGACCAGCACGCTGGTCGGATAGAACCTCGCCAGTTCCGGAGTCGCGTCCGGCCAGCCCATGGTGGAGAACGGCCACAGCCCGGAGGAGAACCAGGTGTCCAGGACATCGGGGTCCTGCACCCACCCCTCGGGGGCCTGCTCGTCGGGACCGACGCACACGACTTCACCCTCGGGCCCGTACCAGATGGGAATGCGATGACCCCACCACAGCTGTCGCGAGATACACCAGTCGTGCATATCGTCGACCCAGTCGAACCAGCGTGGTTCCTGGCTCGCCGGATGGATCACGGTATCGCCGTTGCGGACCGCGTCACCGGCCGCCTTGGCCAGCGATTCGACCTTCACCCACCACTGCATGGACAGCCGCGGTTCGATCGCTTCGCCGCTGCGCTCGGAATGCCCGACACTGTGCAGGTAGGGGCGCTTCTCGGCGACGATCCGGCCCTCGGTGGCCAACCGCTCACGGACCTTGACCCGCGCCTCGAACCGGTCCATCCCGTCGAATTCGGTACCGGTATCGGCGATCCGGCCGCGCTCGTCCATGATCGTGGGCATCGGCAGGTTGTGCCGCAGGCCCATCTCGAAGTCGTTCGGATCGTGGGCGGGGGTGATCTTCACGGCGCCCGAGCCGAACTCGGGGTCCACATAGTCGTCGGCGATGATCGGGATCTGCCGTCCGGTGATCGGGTGTTCGAGAGTGGTGCCGATCAGGTCCCGGTACCGGGGATCATCCGGGTGCACCGCGACCGCGGTGTCACCGAGCATGGTCTCCACTCGGGTGGTGGCCACCACGACGTGCGGTTCGGCATCGTCGAGCGACCCGTATCGCAGCGACACCAGCTCGCCCTCGACGTCCTCGTACTTGACCTCGATATCGGAGATGGCGGTACGCAGTTCCGGCGACCAGTTCACCAGCCGCTCGGCCCGGTAGATCAGGCCCGCGTCGTAGAGGCGCTTGAAGATCGTCTGGACCGCGCGCGACAGTCCTTCGTCCATGGTGAACCGATCGCGTGACCAGTCCACGCTGTCGCCGAGCGCGCGCATCTGCCATTGGATCGCGCCGCCGGACTCGCGCTTCCAGTCCCAGACCTTCTGCACGAACAGTTCGCGGCCGAAATCCTCTTTGGTCTTGCCGTCCGCGGCGAGTTGCTTCTCCACCACCGTCTGGGTGGCGATACCGGCATGGTCCATCCCGGGCAGCCACAGCACCTCGTACCCCTGCATCCGCTTCCGGCGTGCCAGGGTGTCCATGAGGGTGTGGTCGAGCGCATGACCCATGTGCAGCGTGCCCGTCACATTGGGCGGCGGCAGCACGATCGAGTACGCGGGCGCGGAACTGTGCGGGTCGGCCGTGAAGTAACCGGCGGCTACCCAGCGCTCGTACAGGTCGGCCTCCACCTCGCCGGGATTCCAGCTCTTGGGGAGGGCATCGGCACGATTACGCGTGTTGTCAGGGGCTGCGCTGGTCACGCCGCGATTCTAGTGTCTAGGGCGGCGCCGCCGGTGTCGCGGGGTCGGAGCCCCGCCATCCGGAACGGACGTGAGGTGAACGCGAACGTTCGGTCCCGCCCTGCCCCGGGCGGCCCACCCACTGCCGGTGCTCCACGCAACCCGCTGTGGACAGTCGACCACCCGGCCGGGCGCGAGCCTTCGGTCGACGCGCACGAGGCGGGGCCGGCCGGGGACGAAGGACCGGTGGGAGGGTGAATGTCGCGAATGCGAACACCGGAGTCCCGCTGCGTGGGACGCGTAGGAGAGCGCGACCGCCGGAAGCCGGGGACGATGGTGGCACCACGCCGGACCCGGGAGAAGGTGGCGGAAAAAAACGAGGCGGAGCCTTCGGTGGATGAGGGACACCGAAGACTCCGCCTGCACCAGTAAGACTACCGCCGATCCCCGCCCGCGCTCCCAATCCATAAACAATTCTCAGCTTGAGCACCGGAATTCTCAGGCCGGGGCCCGGCTCGCCGCGCCGGCGGACTCGGTCGAAAGCTGTGACCTCGAGCGGACAAAGACGACATTCTTGCCGAAACCGGTTCGACTGGGGACCCTGGACGGGGTGAACCCCCCGCTCGACTCGTTACCGTTGGACCCTGCGGAATCCATCTTCCCGGAATCGGATTCGGAAATCGTCCGCCCCCGGGCCGTGGACGACCTACGGGGCCGGCCGACGCGGGAGCTCCGGTACCCGGCGAGCGCGGCCGTACTGTTCGCCGGAATTCCCGGCGCGGGCAAGAGCACCGCGCTGCGCCGGCTCTTCGGTGCCGACCCCGAGGCCGAGCACGCGCTACCCGGTCCCGACCGGTCGGTGGTGCTCGATTCCATCCACGCCCGCAACTCGTGGCGGCACCGGCTGGCCTGGCTGCCCTATCCGCTGTGGCGGCCGGTGGTGCACGTGGTGCATTTCGGGCGTATCTGGGTCGCCCTGCGCGATCACACCGGACCCGTGGTGATCCACGATTGCGGCACCATCGGTTTCACGCGGCGGATGCTGACCCGCTGGGCCGTCCGGCACGGCCGCGAACTGCACATGGTGTTGCTGGATGTGCCGGCGGCGGTCGCCCGGGCCGGACAGTACGCGCGCGGGCGACGGGTCGGATGGTTGTCGTTCCACTGGCACGTATGGCGCTGGAGAAGGATGCTGGGGCGGCTGGAGGCGGGCGCCGGCCCCCGGCCCGCGCCCGCCTCGGTCGTGGTGGTCGACCGGATCGGCGTGGACCGGCTGCGTATCCGGTTCGCCGCCTGACCGCCGCGGTCAGGGGGTCAGGACGGTCAACGCCGCGGGTTCGACGCGCACGGTGAGCGGCAGCCGGCCCGCGGGTTCGCCGTCGGCGGTGGCCGGGGCGCCGGGCGCGTGCAGCCTCAGGGATTCGGCCCGGTACTGGCTCACCGCGGGATGTTCGATCCGCCGGCCCGCCGAGAGGGCGGGCAGAATCCGCAGCATCTCCAGATGCGAGACCTTGCCGACCACGGTCACATCCAGCAGGCCGTCGTCGCACCGGGCGTCCGGGCAGATGAGCATTCCGCCGCCGTAGGTGGTGGTGTTGCCCACCGCGACCAGCAACGCCTCGGTGGTGATCACCTCCGCGGCCGGGCCGCCGAGTTCGATCCGGTACGGCACGGCGATGCCGTGCGCGATCTCCGCCACCGCCGCGACGGTGTAACGGGACCGGCCGCGCGGGTAGCGCATCCGGTTGGCGCGCAGGGTGACCCGGGCGTCGAAGCCGGTGCACGTGACGGTGGCGAACCACATCGGATCGTGCCCGGCGGGTTCCAGCCGGCCCAGGTCTATGGTGCGCACCCGCCCGGAGCGCACCAGTTCCGCGGCCCGGGCCGGCTCGTCGGCGATACCGAGTTCACGCGCCAGATCGTTGCCCGTGCCCGCCGGAACCAGGGCCAGCGGCACCCCCGAACCGGCCAGCGGGTCCAGGATCGTGTTCACCAGGCCGTCGCCGCCGACGCAGACGACCGCGTCGGGCGCCGCACCGGTCACCACCTCGCGCACCTGTTCCCGGGTCCGCGCCGCGGAGGGCGCGTGGATCTCGACGACCGCCACGCCGTCCGCGCTCAGCCGGTCGACGACGGTCCGAGCGGCCTCACGCGCTCTCCCCTGCCCGGAGGCGGGGTTGGTCACCACGGCGACCGTCCGCACCTCCCGTGCATCCGCTACGTCGCGGCGTGTCATGGCAGCAGTGTGCCAGGGTTGAGGATCCCGGCCGGGTCGATCTCGCGTTTCACCGCACGGAGAATTCGCACGCCCAGGTCACCGATCTCGTCGGGCAACCAGGCGCGGTGGTCCGCGCCCACGGCGTGGTGGTGGGTGATGGTGGCGCCGGCGGCGGCGATGGCGTCCCCGGCGGCGGTCTTCGCGGCCCGCCACTGCGCGATCGGATCGTCGAGCAGCTTGGCGACCACCGTGAAATACAGCGACGCACCGGTCGGGTAGGTGTGCGAGATATGGCACATCACCAGGGCGGGCGCCCCCTGGGCGGTGAGCGAATCGGTGAGCGCGCTCGTCACCTTCGCCTTCAGCTCGGTCAGCGCACTCCAGGTGGTGGCGGTCTCCAGGGTCTCGCACAGCACCCCGACATCCAGCAGCGCGTCACGGAGATAGGGGGCCGCGAAACGGCCGTGCTGCCATTCCCGGGCGGGTTCCGGACCGAGTTCGGTACCGCCGGCGGCGCGCAGTATCGCGGCGGCCTCGGCGCCGCGGGCCGCGGTATGGGCGGCGGTGCCCTCGAACGTGGTCACCGCGAGACAACCGGATACCGCTGTCCCGCCGACGTTTCCCGCCCGGGCCAGATTCAGTCCGGTTTCGGCTTCGTCGGACAGTCGCAGCACCGTGGGCGCCGCGCCCGCCTGCACGACCGCGCGCAACGCGGCGGCTCCGGTCGCGAAATCCGGGAACGACCAGGCCAGATGGGTGGTGACCGCGGGGACGGGATGGACCCGGACGGTGACCTCGGTGAGGACGCCGAGCGCGCCCTCGGAACCGACGAAGAGTTCACGCAGATCGGGTCCGGCGGCCGAGGCGGGCGCCCGGCCCAGCAGCACGCTTCCCGTGGGCGTGGCCACCCGGACGCGCTGGACCATATCGTCGAACCGGCCGTACCCGGCGGAGGCCTGACCCGACGACCGGGTCGCGGCGAATCCGCCGATACTGGCGAATTCGAAACTCTGCGGGAAATGCCCGAGCGAGAGACCGTGCGCGGCGAGCAACTGTTCGGCACGCGGGCCGGTGACCCCGGCGCCGAAGGTCGCGGTGCCGGAGACCGGATCGCAGTCCAGCAGGGCATCCAGCCGGCGCAGGTCCAACGCGATCACCGTGTCGAACGAGCCGCGCACCGGATCGAGCCCGCCGACCACACTGGTGCCGCCGCCGAAGGGCACCACGGCGATGCCGTGCGCCGAGCAGTAGGCGAGGACGGCTGCCACTTCGTCGTGGCCGGCGGGAAAGACCACCGCGTCCGGTGCGTCCTGTGGGGCCGGGTCGCGTCGGCGCAGCAGGTCGGGCGTGCTCTTGCCGCCGGCGTGGCGCAACCGGGCGACCGGTTCGGTGGAGATATGGCCCGCGCCGACGAGATCTGCCAGACCGGCCCGCCGGTCCGGGGACAGGACCGACGGCCGGAGCGGCACATCGCCCTCATCACGACGCGTCGCCGGCTCCCCGGAGATTGCGAAAACCTGTGTCAGCAGGCCGCGGATCTGCTCGGGCAGCGGTGTGTGTCCGGCGGGAACACCCCAGGCGTCCCACACCATATCCGGTCGCCGCGCGCTCGAGGCCGAGTTCACCGGACGTTCGCCTTGGTCACCTGTCATGCGTTACAGTTTTACATGGAGTGTCAAGTAGTAACCCGAGCGGGAGACGAGGTCGAGTCCGTGTCATCCGGCGCAGCAGCCGTCGAGCAGACGATCCTGGACGCGGCCCGCGCGTGCGTCGCGGAGTTCGGTGTCCGGCGCACCACGCTCACCGAGGTCGCCCGCCGGGCCGGTGTGAGCCGGCCGACGGTCTACCGCAGATGGGCCGACAGCCGCGATCTGGTCGCCGAACTCCTGGTGCGCGAACTGCGCGAGATCATCGCGGCGGCCGTGCCGACCACGGGCCCGGCCCGGGAACGGCTGGTCACCGGTGTGGTGACCGGCGCGGCGGAGGTCCGATCGAACCCGCTGTTCGGCAAGATCTTCCGCACCGATACCGACCTGATGCTCACCTACGTCTTCGGCCGGCTGGGCCGCAACCAGCGGCAACTGCTCGAGCTGTTCGACACCGGCATCCGGGACGGGCAGGCGGACGGGTCGGTCCGGGCCGGCGACCCCGACCGGCTGGCGGCCATGGTCCTGCTGATCACCCAGTCGGCGGTGCAATCGGCGGCCACGGTCGCCCATCTGCTCGACGGCTCCGCGCTCGACACCGAACTCCGCCACGCCCTCGACAGCTACCTCGCCCCGTGATCCCACCTTCCAGGAAGGAGTAGAGCTCGGCGCATCCGGAAGCGGCGATCGTCCCCGCAATCCGTTCCGCCACGCCGGCGGGCGCCGTGCCGAGAAACAGATGGCCGAGAAACCTTTTCCCACTGCGGGGCCCGCGCTGAACGCCTCCCGCCGGCGCCGTGAGCTCGCGGCTCTCGGTGACCATCCCGACATCGACCTGCTGGTGATCGGGGGCGGCGTGACCGGCGCCGGTGTCGCACTCGACGCGGCCACCCGCGGACTGCGCACCGTGCTGGTGGAACGCCACGATCTCGCGCACGGCACCAGCCGATGGAGTTCCAAACTGGTGCACGGCGGACTGCGCTACCTGGCGAGCGGGAAGGTCGGCATCGCGCACGAGAGCGCGGTGGAACGGGGAATCCTGCTGCGCCGCAATGCTCCGCACCTGGTCCGGCCGCTCCCCCAGCTCGTCCCGCTGCTGCCCGGTATCGGACTGTCCACCCGGAGCCTGATCCGGGCGGGATTCCTGGCCGGCGACGCGCTGCGGTTGGGGGCGGGCACGCCGGGGGCACTGCTACCCCGGTCGCGGCGGGTGACCCGCGCCGAGGCGCTGCGACTGGCACCGACGGTGCGGCAGCACGGACTGCGCGGCGGGTTGCAGGCCTGGGACGGGCAACTGGTGGACGACGCGCGACTCGTGGTCGCCCTCGCCCGCACGGCGGCCGCGCACGGCGCGACCGTGCTGACCCGTGTCACCGCCGAACAGGTAGGCGGCGACGGAGCGATCCTCCGCGACACCTCGACCGGCGAAACCCTCGAGGTCCGCGCCGCGGCCGTGATCAACGCGGCCGGTGTCTGGGCGGACCAGGTGGATCCGAGCATCGAATTGCGGCCCAGCCGCGGCACCCATCTGGTATTCGACGCCGCCGCCTTCGGCGGACTCACCGCGGCCCTGACCGTGCCGGTGCCCGGCGCCGTCGGCCGGTTCATCTTCGCCCTGCCCGCCCCGCACGGACGGGTCTACCTGGGGCTGACCGACGAGGACGCGCCCGGGCCCGTCCCCGACGAACCGCGGCCCACCGGCCCCGAGATCGACTTCCTGCTCGACACGGTCAACACGGTGCTGCGTATCCCGCTGACGCACGCCGATATCCGCGGCGGCTACGCCGGCCTGCGGCCGTTGCTGCGCACTGCCGGCGACAGCACGGCCGATATCTCCCGGCAACACGCGGTCCTCACCGCGCCGAGCGGCCTGGTGACGGTGGTCGGCGGCAAACTCACCACCTACCGCAAGATGGCGCAGGACGCCGTCGACGCCGCCGTGGCCCGATCGCGGCTGCGCGCCGGCCCGTGCCGGACGAAGGATCTGCCGCTGGCCGGCGCCGTCGCGGGGGTGGCCCGGGACCGGCTGGCCGCACCCCAGCTCCTGATCGAACGCTACGGCGCCGATGCCCCCGCGGTTGTCACGCTGGCCGCCGCGAATCCCGAACTCGCCACCCCGGTCGCCCCCGGCCTGGACGTGCTCGCGGCGGAGTTCGTGTGGTCACTGGAACAGGAGGGCGCCCTCGACGCCGGTGATCTGCTGGACCGCCGCACCCGGATCGGGCTGGTCCCGGCCGACCGAGCCGCCGCCCTGGCCGCCGCCGAAGCCGCGGTGGCCGCCTGCGCGGGGTGATCTCAGGCGTACTCCCAGGTCTCGGTCGCGGCCCACATACACGACCGGGGCCAGCGGTCGAGGCCGTGTGCGATCTCGGCCGCCCGCAGGGCGTGCAGCTGCGGGGTCTCCGCGGCCGGATCGAGATAACGGAAACCCAGCCGCTGGTAATAGGGCCCGTTCCACGGCACCTCGGTGAAGGTGGTGAGCGTTATCGCCGGCAGCCGGTGGTCGGCGGCCCAGCGCACCGCGTGATCGATCAGGCGCCGGCCGATACCCGCCCCGCGGTATTCGGGCAGGACCGACACCTGGTCGATATGGGCGTTCCCGTCGACGACGCTCGCGATGAGATAACCCACCGGACCCCCGTCCGCGCCCGTCCAGACCCACGCGCGATCGTCCAACACGAATTCGCCCAGTACCTCGGCCGGCAGCGGGTCGTCGGCGGCTACGGCGTCCATTCCCACCGCCGCGAACGGCTGCCCCGCCCGCACCTCGATCTCCTGCAGCACCGGGATATCCGCCGCGCTCGCCGCCCGGATCACGCCGCACCCGCCCGCAGAACAACCGGCGAGCCGGGACGAGCCGGGACAGCTCGCCCCGACCGCTCGAGGTAGCGAGACGGGCGGAGCATCGACGGCGCCGGACGCGTGGTCGACGCCTCGACCGCGACCAACGCTGTGCGTTCGACCGATGCGCTGAGCGGCATGACGATCCCTACTCTCCGTTCCGTGCGGCGCGGCGGTCTCCCCGCTCACCCCGGCAATCCGTCGTCACCATCTCATACGCCGGGTAACGGATTCGCATCTATGCTGGATCCGGTAGTGCGCCAGGAAGGAGCCGCGGGTGCGCGTTGATACGTCCACTATCGGGATCGCACCGGGCGAGGGCCTGGTCGCGCGATTCGGTGACGTCGTGATCTATCTCGTGGGGGCCAATGCCTCCACCGAGCGGATACTCGGCGCGGTCGAGGCCGTGGCGGATGCCGAGCACCCCGGAGCGGCCATCGCGCAGCGGCTCGCCGCGGTCGTCTTCGGTACCGGTTCGGAGCCACCCCCGTTCGGACTCGTCGCGCCCACCGCCGACGGCACCCTGGTCCTGCTCCGCGGCCCGGTATCGGCGATGATCTCCGGCGCCGAGGGCTCCCGGCGACTCGTCGGCGCCCGCGCTTTCACCTGGGTGGACGAGATCGTGCGGGACCCGGTGCGCACCCTGACCGTGGGCCCCGGCGCCGACGGCCGGATCACCCCGTATCCACGCACCGATCTGCGCGCGGGAGTCGTGCCCGGCGGGGGTTTCGTCATCAAGGCCGCGGTACGCCGCAGCACCGAGAACCGGAACCGGTCCGTCACACCGGCGAAGAAAGCGGCGGGGACCTACGCACCCGTCGCGACGGCACCGGCCGGGCTGGCCGCGACCGAGCCGGAACCCGACTCGCACTCCGGGCCCCGTACCGGTCCGGCCGAGGCGCCCGCCGCGGAACCACTGCCCGGCACCCGCGCGTGGTCGGCCGCACCCGCGCCCATGCGCGTGGATCCCGAACCGATCCGCCTGCGCAAGGACCCGGCCCGGCCCCACCCACACACTCGCACCCCCAGCGCCGAGCATGCCCATCCCGCCCCGCCGACCCTGGTGGCCGAGGACGGTACCGCCTACCCGCTGGACCGGGCCTACGTCATCGGCCGCGGCCCCTCGGTCGACGAATCGGTACGCCGCAAAACCGCCGCTCCCCTGGTCCTGCAGCGCGACCGCCATATCTCCCGGGTCCACGCCTACCTGTCGGTCGACTCGGGCAAAGTGTTCCTCCGCGACGCCGGCACCGCCGCCGGGACCTTCGTCTCCACCCCCGGCGAACCGCGGTGGACCCGGATCAGCCAGTCCCCGACCGAACTCCCGCCCGGCGGCCGGATCCGCATCAGCGAACAGGTCCTCACCTATCACGGCGGCGCCACCTGATCCCGGTGTACCTCTGGGCCCCGGGCACGGACACGCAAGCCGAACATTCGAAGTAGGCGGACGGGGGCGGAACACGCGGTGCCCCCACGCGAGCGGGCTCACGCCACTATCGACCCGCGATGGTCGCCGGTCGATGGACGGCCGACCGCGCACCCGAAACCGCTGCCGACCCGCTCCGGACACCCGATCACCCATCCACGAGCCGGACCCCACCCGGGAACTGCCACCCGGGCCGAGCCGACAGGCCACAACATCGCAGGTGAGCAACCCCTACCCAACCGCCGACCACCCAACCGAAACCTGGCCCGACCCGGGGAGTCCACCAGGCCGACCCGGGGAGTCCACCAGGCCGACCTGGGAAGTCCCCCCGGGCAGACCTGAGGAGACTCACAGCACCGTAGGTGCTCGACGGCCACCCTCTATGGATGGCCGACCGCACACCGCACATCGCAGAGCTCACAATGGTGGGTATGCACCGCAACGCCCCGATCGACGATATCGACGAGTCCGAGCTGACCGTCACTCCACCGAAGGAGCAGGCGGCCGGCGTCCGGGCGGTGGCCGTGGCACTGCGGCGGGCGGTATCCGATATGGGTGTCGTGCGCACCGCGCGGACGCTGGCTCGGGTCAATCAGGTGAACGGTTTCGACTGCCCGGGCTGCGCCTGGCCGGAGCCGACCGGGCACCGCCGGCCTGCCGAATTCTGTGAGAACGGCGCGAAGGCCGTCGCCGAGGAGGCGACACTCGAAACGGTCGGGCCGGAGTTCTTCGCCCGGTATTCGATCGACGAACTCGCGCAACGGTCCGGGTACTGGCTGGGGCGGCAGGGCCGGCTCACCCATCCGATGGTCCGGCGGCCCGGCGATACGCACTACTCCCCCCTCTCCTGGGCGGCGGCCTACCGGCTCGTCGCCGAGCAACTCCGCGACCTGGACTCCCCCGACGAGGCGGTTTTCTACACCTCCGGTCGTACCGCCAACGAGACGGCCTTCCTGTATCAGCTGCTGGTGCGAAGTTTCGGGACCAACAATCTGCCCGACTGCAGCAATATGTGCCACGAGTCCTCGGGCACCGCTCTGACCGGTTCGATCGGGATCGGCAAGGGTTCGGTGACGATCGACGATTTCGCGGCCGCCGATCTGATCCTGATCGCCGGCCAGAATCCGGGCACCAACCATCCGCGGATGCTCAGCGCCCTGGCCGACGCGAAGAAGTCGGGTGCGCGGATCATCGCGATCAACCCGCTGCCCGAGACCGGCCTCATCGGTTTCCGCGATCCGCAGACCGTGCGGGGGCTGACCACCGGGGTGGATATCGCCGACGATTTCCTGCAGATCCGTCTGGGTGGCGATATGGCGCTGTTCCAGGGCTTGGCCAAACTGCTGTTCGAGGCCGAGGACCGGGCTCCCGGCACCGTACTGGACCGGGCCTTCGTCGACGGGCACACCGCGGGTTTCGCCGACTACGAGCGGCATATCCGAGCTGTCGACCTGGACACCGTGCTCACCGCGACCGGACTCTCCCGCGACGACCTGGAACGCACCGCCGCACTGCTGGCCGGTTCGACGAGCACCATCGTGTGCTGGGCGATGGGGCTCACCCAGCACACCCACGCGGTGGCCACCATCGAAGAGGCGGCCAACCTGCTGCTGGCCCGCGGCATGATCGGTAGGCCGGGGGCGGGTCTGTGCCCGGTGCGCGGGCATTCCAATGTGCAGGGCGACCGCACCATGGGTATCTGGGAGCAGGCTCCCGAATCCTTCCTGGCCGCCCTGGACCGGGAGTTCGGGATCACCAGCCCGCGGGCGCACGGTTACGACACCGTCGCCGCCATCCGCGCCCTGCGCGACGGCCGTGCCCGCGTCTTCTTCGGTATGGGCGGCAATTTCGTCTCCGCCACCCCCGACACCGCGGTCACCGAAGCGGCGCTGCGCCGGTGCGCGCTGACCGTGCAGGTCTCCACCAAACTGAACCGCAGCCATATCGTGCACGGGGAGACCGCGGTGATCCTGCCGACCCTGGGCCGCACCGACCTGGACATCCAGAACGGTGTGCGGCAGCAGGTCTCGGTGGAGGATTCGATGTCGATGGTGCACCTGTCCACCGGCCGGTTGACACCGGTCGGCCCGGAACTGCGCAGCGAGGTCGCCATCGTCTGCGAACTCGCCCGGGAACTGCTCGGTCCGGACCATCCGGTGCCGTGGGACCGGTTCCGCGGTGACTACGACCTCATCCGCGATGCCATCGCCCGGGTGGTGCCCGGGTGCGCCGATTACAACACCCGGGTCCGACAGCGCAACGGGTTCGTACTGCCGCATCCGCCGCGCGATTCCCGGGAATTCCGGACCGCCACCGGGAAAGCCAATTTCGCGGTGAACGAACTGCGCTGGGTGCCGGTGCCGCCGGGGCGGCTGATCCTGCAGACCGTGCGCAGCCACGATCAGTACAACACCACGATCTACGGCCTCGACGACCGCTATCGCGGCGTTCACCAGGGGCGCCGGGTGGTCCTGGTGAACGCCGCGGATATCACCGAACTGGGTTTCCGCGAGGGCGATCTCGTCGATCTGGTCTCGGAGTGGAGCGACGGCGCCGACCGGCGGGTCGAGGGCTTCCGGCTGGTGGCCTACTCCACTCCGCGCGGCAATGCCGCCGCCTACTATCCCGAGACGAACCCACTGGTGCCGCTGGATCATGTGGCCGTCCGCTCGAACACCCCGGTGTCGAAGGCCGTCACCGTCCGGCTCGAACCCCATACCCACCGCCGATGAGCAGAGTCACCGCCCGCCGCCGCATGCGGCGGATCACCCCGTCCGGGGAGATCGTCCGCCCCGATACCTTGGCCGTGGAAGAGCCGCTGGAGATCCGGGTGCGCGGCGAATCGCTCACCGTCACCATGCGCACCCCCGGCCACGATATCGACCTGGTGCACGGATTCCTCTTCGGTGAAACCCTGATCGGCACGGCCGCCGATATCCACAGCGCCCGCTACTGCGCCGGTACCGACGAGGCGGGCCGCAACACCTACAACGTGCTGGATGTGGGATTGCACGCCCCGATCGTGCTGCCGGACCGGCCGTTCCTCACCACCGGCGCCTGTGGGCTCTGCGGGCGCACCGCGCTCGACGAGGTCCGGATGCGCAGCCGGTATCCGCTGCCGGCCCCGCGACCGCTGCTGGATGTCGAAGTGCTGGCGGCCCTGCCGGATCGGCTGCGCGCCCTCCAGTCGGTTTTCGATGCCACGGGCGGGCTGCACGGGGCGGGCCTGTTCACCGCCGACGGTACGACCCTGGTCGTGCGCGAGGACATCGGCCGCCACAATGCCGTGGACAAGGTGATCGGGTGGGCGCTGCGCAAGAACCGTATCCCGGCCTCGGATCTCGTGCTCGTGGTGAGTGGGCGGGCATCGTTCGAACTGGCACAGAAGGCTGTCCTGGCCGGTATCCCGGTCCTCGCCGCCGTCTCGGCGCCCAGTTCGCTGGCGGTGGACCTGGCCGACGAGTCCGGTCTCACCCTGGCGGGGTTCGTACGCGGCGAGACCCTGAACATCTACAGCCACCCGGAGCGTATCCGCGGTATCGGCGCCACCGGGTGACCCGGGACGAGTGGCCGCGGCACCTCCCTCGGTGTGCGCCGACCGTACTCGCTACCGCGCGAGCGTAGCCGCGTAATCGGCCAACTCGATGTCGTCCTTGGCGTCGCCGGCGAATCTGTCCATCAGGTCGAACCAGCGTGACCCCAGGAACCAGTTCCGCAACCGCAGGCCGAGGGCGGTTTTCGGCGCCAGGAACGGGCCCGGGCTACTGCTGCCCCCGAGTTTCGCGTACCGGCGCATGATGCGGTCGTATCGGGCGAAGGCCTCGGTGTACTCACCCGCGGCGGCGGCGAGTTCGCCCGCCAGCACATACGCTCCCACCACTGCCAGACCGGTCCCGAAGCCGGCCAGGGTGTTGCCGTAGGCGCTGTCGCCGACCAGGGCCACCCGGCCCGACACATAGCTGGGCATCCGCACCCGGGCCAGCGCGTCCAGGTAGAAGTCGTCGTGTCCGGGCAGTTCGGCGAGCATCTCGGAGACCGGTCCGTTCATTCCGGCGAAGTGCTCGACCAGGACGCGCCGCTTCTCGGCGTCGTCGGCGAACGCGCGCGCGGCGGCGGCGAACATATACATCTGCTGCGCCTTCGGTCCACCGCGCACCGCGAGCCGGCCCGGTGCGCTGTAGGCGTGGGACACTCGCCGCCGCGGTCCGTCGCTGTGCCCGGCGGCGAGCGGTTCCCCGGCGATGGCGTAGTAGTAACCGCGGTGCCCGACGAACTTCTCCTCCGGCCCGAACGCCAGCCGGCGGACCCGGGAATGGATACCGTCCGCGCCGAACACCAGGTCGAAGCGGCGTGCCGGACCGTGCTCGAATTCGACCTCGACCCCGTCCCCGGTCTCCCGCAGTGCGCTGATCGAGTCACCGAACACGTAGGCGCAGCGCCGGCTGGTCAGGTCGTAGAGGATCCGGGCCAGATCGCCCCGCAGGATCTCGACGTCGCCGCCGGTGAAGTCACCGGACATCCGTGCCTGCTCCCGGCCGTCGGCATCGACGAAGACCATATCGGTGGCGCCGGTACTGCGCCGCCGGATCTCGTCGTGGACACCCATCCGCTCGAGCACCGTGCGTTGCACGGACCCCTTGAAGTCGACGGCCTGCCCGCCCGGGCGCAGGGCCGGGGCCCGTTCGACCACGGTCACGTCGAACCCGTAGCGGTCGAGCCAGTAGGCGAGCGCCGGGCCGGCGATGCTCGCGCCGGAGACGAGAACGGTGCGGTTCTGCATGACGAACTCCATCCATTATCTGCGTCCGATGGAAACTGTTTCCGCCGGACGCCATTCAGCGTATGGTAGACACAGTTCCACGTCAATCCACGTCCGGAGAGGAACCCGATGGCGACGCCGACCACGCTCGAGCTGCTCTGGGGAACCGACCGGCGCCCGACCCGGGGCCCCAAGCCGACGCTCACCCGGGCCGCGATCGTCGCCGCGGCGGTCGAACTGGCCGATACCGAGGGCCTGGCAGCCCTGTCCATGCAGCGGCTGGCCGATCGCCTCGGCTACACGAAGATGTCGCTGTACCGCCACCTGCCGGGCAAGGCGGAGCTGACGGCCCTGATGGTGGAGGAGGCGCTGTCCGGCCTGCCGGCACTGGACACTTCGGGATCTCCGCGCTGGCGCACCGGCCTACGGTCCTGGGCGCTGCTCACCTTCGAGCGGTACCGGCGCCACCCCTGGGTGATGGAACTACTCGCCGGAGCGCGGCCGATGGGCCCCAACGAATTGGGCTGGACCGAGGCCGCACTGGAAACGATGGCGGATATCGCGCTGACCGGCCCGGAGCGGCTGGACACGCTCGTCGTACTCAACGGGCACGTACGCAGCCTGGCCCAGCAGGTCGTAGGCCCCGGTGCCACCGAGGAAGAATTCACCGGTGCGATGGCCGCGGCACTGGAGTTGGCGGGCGACCGATTCCCCCGGCTGATCGCGGCCGTATCCGAACCTCCGCCCGCCGCCGGAACACGAGCGGGGGCGCCGCAACGCGACGCCGCCCTCGAATTCGGTACCGAGCGCATTCTCGACGGAATAGCGGCCCTGCTCACCGCACGTGGCACCTCCGGCGATTAGGACCGGACACCCGCGGGCGCGTCGCTCACATACCCGGCAGCCGGACACCCCTGTCCGCCGCCACCCGGGCCAGTTTCTCGGCCTCGTCGATGGCGACCGCCACATAGGTACGCAAACCCTCGTCGTCACGACGCAACAGGTACTCGTAATCGCTGTCGGTGAGCAATGCGTCGTCGCTGTCGTAGAAATGCCAGCGCACCCGCGCCCGGATCAGCGAACCGGTCAGTTCCGCGTAATCGACCACGGTGTGGTCGACCCGTGCCAGACCCAGCGTCTGATAAATGGGATGAGCCTGCGCCAATCCTTGCGCCATCTCTTCCCGCGAATGCAGGGCACCGACGAAATCGTCCGCGACAATGGTGCCCGGAGTCCCCCACAGGGCGGCCGTACGCTCGGCGTCGTAGGCGCTCAGAGTCGATTGGTATTCGTCGAGGAACGATTCGAGTTCCGCACGAAGGGCCATCTCGCCACGCATCCATATTCCCCCGGCCGGGGCCGCGAACCGCCCGGAATCGACGTGCCCGATCGGGTACGGCGGCTCGCGACAGCCGCCCGCCGGGCCACGCCGGTCGTGTCACCGACCGGCTCGGCCACGGCCGGAGTTCGGAGCGTCCACTATCGAACGCTCCACCTCCTCAGTTGGCCAGCGCCTCCAGCAGCGCCGCCCGCTGACGAGCGCCCAGCCCGCCGATCCGGCGATCCTCCGGGATATCCGCCTGGTCCATCAGCTTGGCGGCCTTCACCGGGCCGACGCCGGGCAGCGCCTTGATCACGGCGACCACCTTCGTCTTCTTGACCAGTTCATCACTATCGGCCTTGCGCAGCAGGTCGGCGACAGAGACTTTGCCGTCTTTCACCTGACCGATCAGTTCGGAGCGCGCCTTGCGCACCGCCGCCGCTTTGGCCAGAGCCTCCGTGCGTTGTTCCGCGGTCATCGTTGGCAGTGCCATATCTCCTCCGCTTTCACTCATCGCTCGAACATCTGGTTTGACCGGGTCGATTCAACATCACAATACCGACACCGACCGATCGACACACCGTCCGGACCTGCAGTCATAGCAATGATTTCTGATTCGATCACCCGGTGGGGGCCCGGATACCGGCGGACCGGTCAATGGGATCCGGCACGGAAGAACGCCTGGAACACGTAACACTCGAACCCGCTGCTGCGAAATTCACAGCAGACGGACACCTGCACGGCGGCGGTTCAACGGCGAACCGAGGGGTCAGCGGAGATACCCGCCCGCCCTGCGCGGTCAGCGCGATAACCAGGCATTTCCCCGCTACGCCGAAGTGGCGGACATTCATGCGCATATCTTTCTCCGGCGCGATCGGGCGACCGGACGCGCCACCGACTGCTACGCTTCCAAATCTAGAACACGTTTCATTTTCGGTAGGAGTGGTGATGGCACGGGAGATCCGCGACGTAGTCGAGCAGTACGTGAAATTGGTCGGCTCGGGACCGACCGCGGAAATCGTCGATCTCTACGCGCCCGACGCCGTGATCGAGGACCCGATCGGCACCGAGCCCAAACAGGGGCACCAGGCCATCCGCGAGTTCTACGACGTGATCACGAGCCTGGAGCGGGAAACCAGTCTGGCCCCGGACACCGTGCGGATCGCCGGGAATCACGCCGCCTTCGTATTCACTCTGGTGACCCGGGCGGGCGGACACCGCATGACCCTCAGCCCGATCGACACCATGGAGTTCGACGCGGAGGGCCGAATCGTCCGGATGCGCGCCTACTGGGGCGCCGACGATATGTCCGTGGAGCCCGAATGAGCCGCGCGGCGACTCGTCTGCACTGAGTCGCCACTCGTTCCACCCCTGGGCAGCCCGTCACCGGCCTGGCCCGTATCGCGCACCCGGCATACCCTGAGCACAGGGCACGGGTGCGCTCGGTCACAGCAGGCGGTCCGGGCGTCACGTCGCGGGTCGCTGTCTCGTCCGAGTTGCAGGGAAACGAACCCACCTCAGAGGAGACCCGATGAGCACATCACGCATTCCGGCCGTGGCCCCGGAGAATGCTGGGCTACTGACCAGGGCACTGTACTGGTTCGCCAAACGCCGGTTCGGCGAAGTCCCCGAACCATTCGCCGTGGGCGCCCACCACACCGGCCTGCTGGTGGCCGGCGGCGTACACGAGATGCTCGCCGAGAAGGTGTCGAAGAAGCTGCCTGCCGCGATCCGCGAGATCGCGGTCTACCGCACGGCCTGGACCGTCGGCTGCTCCTGGTGCGTCGACTTCGGGACCATGCTGCAACGGCTGGACGGCCTGGACATCGAGCGGCTCCAGCACATCGCGGACTACGAGACGTCACCGCACTACACCGAAGACGAACGCGCGGCCATCGCCTACGCCGACGCCATGACCGCCACTCCGATGACCGTCACCGACGAACAGGTCGCCGACCTGGAGAAACGCTTCGGCCAGGCGGGACTGGTCGAGCTGACCTATCAGATCGCCCTGGAGAACTCGCGGGCCCGCAACAACCACGCCCTCGGCATCACCGCGCAGGGATTCGGCACCGATTCCTGCCGCGTGCCCTGGGCATGACACCGCCGGCGCGGCTCAGATGACCCAGCAGGCGTAGCCGATGTGCTCGCCCCGGCCGACGAAGACCCGCACGTACGGCGCCTGGTCGTTCCCGCCGGTCGGCTGGACCGCCTGCAGGGTGTGATCCCCCTCGGAGGCGGGCACCCAGTGCACCAGCGCCAGCCCACCGCCGGCCGGTGCGACCGTGGCGAACGGGATCCCGTTGTCGAGGAAGGTCACCGCGGTCACCGCCTCGGTGAGCCAGGCACGCACGGTGTAGCTGCACCCGGTGCCGTAGTTCGTCCGGATACCGGCGTTCAGGTCCGGGGTCACGCTGACCTCGCGGACGGTCGCACCGGCCGGCGGCGCCGCGCCCAGGAAGGCGAGCAGCACCGCCGCTGTCACCGACAGCAGTACGCCCACGCGGTGGACCCGCGTGGGCGTATCGGTGTCGACGCACCGCGCGAACCGGATATGCCGCCCAGACAGCCGCGTCACCATGACCTGCTCCTCCATCGCACGAATGCCGAGGGGTCACCGAGTACTGCGGGCCGGTTCCGGACCGGCCCCGTCGCGTCGGGCAGCGATTCGCGCGTGCCTCAGGCCGACTTGTCGCGGCGCTCCGGACGCTCCCGCTTGCGCGGCACGATGGTGGGCAGCACATTGTCGTTCACCGTATCCGCGTCCACGACGACCTTGGCCACATCGTCCCGGCTCGGGATATCGAACATGACCTGCTGCAGCACTTCCTCCATGATGGCGCGCAGCCCTCGGGCGCCGGTACCCCGCAGAATGGCCTGATCGGCCACGGCCTCGAGTGCGTCCCGGGTGAACTCCAGATCCACGCCGTCCATCTCGAACAGCCGAATGTACTGCTTGACCAGTGCGTTCTTGGGCTCGGACAGGATCTTCACCAGGGAGTCCTTGTCCAGGTTCGTCACCGACGCCACCACCGGCAACCGGCCGATGAACTCGGGGATCAGACCGAACTTGATCAGATCCTCCGGCATCACCTCGGCGAAATGATCGGTGGTGTCGATCTCGGCCTTGGACCGTACCTCGGCGCCGAACCCGATACCCCGGTGCCCGGTGCGGTCGGAGATGATCTTCTCCAGGCCGGCGAACGCCCCCGCCACGATGAACAGCACATTGGTCGTGTCGATCTGGATGAATTCCTGATGCGGATGTTTGCGGCCGCCCTGCGGCGGCACACTCGCCTGCGTCCCTTCCAGGATCTTCAGCAGCGCCTGCTGCACGCCCTCACCCGAGACATCGCGCGTGATCGACGGGTTCTCGCTCTTGCGCGCGATCTTGTCGACCTCGTCGATATAGATGATGCCGGTCTCGGCGCGCTTCACATCGTAATCGGCGGCCTGGATGAGTTTGAGGAGAATGTTCTCGACGTCCTCACCGACATAACCGGCTTCGGTGAGTGCGGTGGCGTCGGCGATCGCGAACGGTACATTCAGCATTTTCGCCAGCGTCTGTGCCAGATAGGTCTTACCGCAGCCGGTGGGGCCGAGCATCAGAATATTGGACTTCGCCAACTCGACGCTCTCCCCGCGCGCGTCACGACCCTTGTCGCCGGCCTGAATACGCTTGTAATGGTTGTACACAGCGACCGCCAGCGTGCGCTTGGCGGTATCCTGCCCGATCACGTAGTTCTCCAGGAAATCCCGGATCTCCGCGGGTTTGGGCAACTCATCGAGTTTGACCTCGCTGGACTCGGCCAGCTCCTCCTCGATGATCTCGTTGCACAGATCGATGCACTCGTCGCAGATGTACACCCCTGGTCCCGCAATGAGCTTCTTGACCTGCTTCTGGCTCTTTCCGCAGAACGAGCATTTGAGCAGATCGCCGCCGTCGCCGATGCGCGCCATCTCGTGGGTCCCTACTTCCTTGTTCGCGTGCAACCATCCGTCCAGCTTCCAGCCGACCGCCGCCTGCGGTGGAGAAAATCCGGCTCGATCACCCGGATCGAAGGGCGGTGCTGTCAACCGGGAACAAAGGTCCCTGGGTTTGACCGTACCCGGTGTGTGCGATGGAGGTCGACAACTCGGGCAGGTTTCTCGTCGCGGTTGTGCGGGGATTCACGCGGATACCGCGTCACGGCACGTTTTCCGGATAGCGAACCATCCGGGGTGTGTCGCCACGCCGCAGCGGGAATCCACCTGGGCCGGGCCCCGCCGCCCGGCCGGTCCGGCGTACCGCTCACACGGCGCGCCGGACCCGGTAGCGCCTCACTTCTGAGCGCTGAGCTTGCGGTAGTCGAACACCGTATCGATGATCCCGTATTCCTTGGCCTCCTCGGCCGTCAGGATCTTGTCGCGGTCGGTGTCCTTGCGGATGACATCGGCGTCCTTACCCGTGTGCCGCGCCAGGGTGGTCTCCATCAACCGGCGCATCCGCTCGATCTCGGCCGCCTGGATCTCCAGATCCGACACCTGCCCCTGGATACCGCCCTCGACCGACGGCTGATGGATCAGCACCCGGGCGTTCGGCAGGCAGGCCCGCTTACCCGGGGTTCCCGCCGCCAGCAGCACCGCCGCCGCCGAAGCCGCCTGACCCAGGCAGACGGTCGCGACATCGGCGCGCACGTACTGCATGGTGTCGTAGATGGCCATCAGCGAGGTGAACGAACCACCCGGCGAATTGATGTACATCGTGATGTCGCGGTCGGGATCCAGCGATTCGAGCACCAGCAGCTGCGCCATGATGTCGTTCGCCGACGCGTCGTCGACCTGCACGCCGAGGAAGATGATGCGTTCCTCGAACAGCTTGTTGTACGGGTTGGATTCCTTGACGCCGAAACTCGAATGCTCGATGAACGACGGCAGGATGTAGCGCGACTGCGGGCCCGCCGGGGCGATACCGCCGAGGCCACGAGGATCGTTCGGATTGGCCATATTCGTCTCCAAGTCTGTGAGTGAGCTGTCCGCTGGACGGATTCGCGAATCCGGCCGGCACCCGGCGCGGATCCGCCGACAACGCCCTAGTTGCTGCCCGTGCCGCCCGCCTGGCGCGCATTGGTGATCACACGATCGATGAAGCCGTATTCCAGCGCCTGTTCGGGCGTGAACCAGCGATCGCGGTCGGCGTCGGCGTTGATCTGGTCCACCGGCTTACCGGTGTGCATCGCCTGCAACTCGTTGAGCTCACGCTTGGTGTATGCGAACTGCTCGGCCATGATCGCGATATCGGCGGCCGAACCACCGATACCGGCCGACGGCTGGTGCATCATGATCCGGGTGTGCGGCAGGGCGAAACGCTTGCCCGGAGCACCCGCGGTCAGCAGGAACTGCCCCATGGAGGCGGCCAGACCCATCGCGGTGGTCGCGATATCGCATTCGGCGTACTGCATGGTGTCGTAGATCGCCATACCCGCGTTCACCGACCCGCCCGGCGAGTTGATGTAGAGCGAAATATCTTTGGTCGGGTCCTCCGCGGACAGCAGCAGGATCTGCGCGCAGATCTTGTTCGCGATGTCGTCGTCGACCTGGGTGCCGAGAAAAATGATGCGCTCCCGCAGCAGGCGCTCGTACACCGAATCGCTGAGATTGAGCCCAGCGGTCGGAGCTGTCATGACCTCGGCTTTATTGATTGTCACGGATACCTGCCTTCTCTCGCCGGCTCGTTGCTGTCACAAACATTAACGAAGCAGGGCGGCACCGAACTCCCGGTACCACCCCGATTCGCTCAGAGCGCAATATAGATTGCGGCGCCTCCGGCGCCGCGGGGTTGCGGCCCCCTCGGTCCCGCTGTTCAGGGCCCGAGACTCGCGCCTTCGGCGCATGCAATGTGCGGTCGGCCGTCCGCGGGTGCGACCGTTGAGCACCTTCGGCAAAGCGGCGGGACGGGCCGCAACCCTTTGTGGGCCTCGCTGAACTCGGCACCAGGAGGATGCGGCCGTTCGTAGAGGGAAACCGTTCCAGAACCTGCGGACGCGGGCAAGCAGAGCCCGCGCTCCAGGGTTCGCCATGCGACACAACACATCGAGCCGAGTACCACGTAGCACCGTGGACGGACCTGACCAGCCGTAGATCGGGAACTCGGTGTGCGACGCGACCGCATGAGTCGAGTTTTACGACACACCTTGAAGGGTTGAGGCCCGTCTCGGCCCTTGGCCGAAGGTGCTCAAAGGTCGCACCCTGTGGACGGCCCACCGCACATCGCATGAGCCGAAGGCTCGAGTCTCGAGGCCGAAACGGCGAGACCAAGGGGGCCTCAACCCCGCGCGCCGAAGGCGCGCCAAAAAACACAGCGCCTTCACGAGCGAGCCCACTTGTTCTCGCCTTCCCGAGCAAGCCCGGTCTCGATTCCCCGTGACTCGACTCGCTCTTCCCGGCCCCCGAGCGCCGCAACTCGGCACCGGGTGCACACGCGTCGTTCGAAGTCCCGGCACAGCGCGTACCGGAGGCATCCCCATCCTCGCGGAAAGCAGAAACCCCGAGGCTTCGGATGTGCGCGCACCGGGGACGATTGTCGATCTTCTGTCTCCGGATTGCCAACACCGCCTAGGTCTCAGGGCTTCCTACCGCAATTCTCGCGTGGGTCACTCCGCGTGGGGGGTGGCCTCCTCGGTGGTCTCCTCGTCGGATTCCTTGGCGTTGCCGAACATTTCGTCGGTGTCGACCTTGTTGCCCTCGGTGTCGGTGACCGTCACCTTGCCGACGACCTCGGCCAGAGCCTTGCCGCGACGGACGTCGGCGAAGACCGCACCGAGCTGGCCGGCCTGCTGCACCTGCTGGATGAACTGCTCGGGCGCCATCCCGTAGCGCTGGGCCTGGAACAGGATGCGCTCGGTGAGCTCCTCCTGGCCGACCTGGGTGCCCTCGGCCTCGGCGACCGCGTCCAGCAGCAGCTGGGTCTTGACCGATTTCTCGGCGGCTTCCTTCGTGTCGGCGTCGAACTCTTCACGGCTCGAGCCCTGCGCCGCCAGCGCCTCGGCGAACTTGGCCTCGTCGTGGTCGAAGCCGTGGATGGCGTCGTGCTCGACCGCGTCGATCTCGGCCTTCACCACGGCCTCGGGCAGCGGCACCTCGACGCTGTCGAGCAACTGCTCGAGCACCTTGTCGCGGATATCGCCGGCCTGCTGCACCTTCTTGACCCGCTCGACGCGGGAGCGCAGATCGTCCTTCAGCTCGTCGATGGTGTCGAATTCACTGGCGAGCTGAGCGAATTCGTCGTCGGCCTCGGGCAGTTCGCGTTCCTTGACCGAACCGAGGGTCACCGTGATGGTAGCCTCCTGCCCGGCGTGTTCACCGGCGACCAGGGTCGAGGTGAACTCCTTCGACTCACCGGCCGACATCCCGATCAGGGTCTCGTCCAGGCCCTCGATGAGCTGGCCCGACCCGACCTCGTGCGACAGTCCGGAAGTGGCCGCTTCCGGCACCTCTTCGCCGCCGACGGTGGCGGACAGATCGATGGAGACGAAATCGCCGTCCTGGACCGGGCGTTCGACACCGGTCAGGGTGCCGAAACGCTGGCGCAGCGACTGCAGCTGCTCGTCGATATCGGCATCGGTGATCTCGATGGCGTCCACCGTGACCGCGATGGTGCTGTAGTCCTCGGGCAGGGTGATCTCCGGCCGGACGTCCACCTCGGCGGTGAAGGCCAATTCCTGGCCGTCCTCGATCTTGGTGATCTCGATTTCCGGCTGGCCGATGACCTTGACCTCGGAGGTGGTGACGGCCTCGCTGTAGCGGCCGGGCAGGGCGTCGTTGACGACCTGCTCCAGCACCGCGCCGCGGCCCAGACGCGCCTCGAGCAGCTTGGCCGGCGCCTTACCCGGACGGAAGCCGGGGATGCGCACCTGCTTGGCCAGGGCCTTGTAGGCGCGATCGAAGTCCGGCTTCAGCTCCTCGAAGGGCACCTCGACATTGATCCGGACCCGGGTCGGGCTCAGCTGCTCGACGGTGCTCTTCACGGACATGCTCCTTGTTCTCGTCGGTTCGTGTTCGCCGGCCCGCACGATATCCGTGCTGGTGGCCGGGTGATGGCGCGTGGTCTGGCGACGGCGCGCGGGTACGCACCCTCGGCGTATCGTCCGAAGCGGCGAGCACCTGCGGTTTCACGCGCCCGGGATACGCATCCCGACCAGGGTAGTTGACCGGGTCACGCGCCCTGCAGCCCGGTGCTGTGTTTACGGCGGCGCGGGTCGGGGCCCGCGTGACCGCGATTCTCCACTCCGCCGATCGGTCGCGGCGCGCCTTCGCTCCGCCGCTTCGGGACCGGCACCCGCCCCGACCACGGATGGCGACCGTTCGCCGAGCCCCGACGGCTCATCCTCGAGGGACGGAGACGGCGTCGGTCACGAAGACCAGCGTCTCGTTCGGTTTCACACCGTTGCCGCCCGCGCCGTAGCCGAGGTCGGGCGGGATGATCAGCAACCGCCGGGCACCCTGCTGGACACCTTCGAGGCCCTGCTCCCAGCCGGGGATGACCATACCGTCGCCGAGGGTGAGTTCGAAGGGTTCACCGCGGTCGAACGAGGAGTCCAGTTTCTGCTTGTCCGACCAGGTGACCAGGGCGTAGTTCATGGTCAGTTGCTGACCGGGCGCGGCGCCGGGGCCCGAGCCGGGGACGAGGTCCTCGGTCACGAGTCGTTTCGGCGGGTCGCAGTCGTCGGGAAGGGTGATCTGCGGGGCTTCGCCGAACCCGCCCTGGACGTCGATATCGTCGGCCGTGCATTCGCGGCCCTTCGATGCGGCGGGTGCGGTCTGCCCCGGCGCGGCGGACGAATCGGCCGTCGTGGAGGTGATGGTGCCACCGGAGTCGTCGGAGCCGCAGCCGCCGAGGCCGAAGGCGGCCGCGGCGACGGTGGTGACAGCGAGGATCCTGCCGATTGTCTGCATGTGCCGCACCCTACCGCCGGGCATCGCGGGGCTGTCACGAAGAACCGCTCCGGCCCGGACGACCCGTCGTCCGCGCGGGCCCGGTCCGATCGGGCGGAGTCTCCCGGGGCGATACCGACTCCCGCCCCGGCCATCGGGACATACCGCCGTGTTCTCTCGGGCCGGCGACGAGCGGCGAATCTCCGGGCCGGGCCCGGTAGCGCCGATCCGGCCGGGTGCGGGAGGGCCGAGATAGCGCACGGCTCAGCGCCCGTCGGGCGGGGCAGCGGCAGCGCCGCGGGCTCCGCGGCCGCCGGATCCCGGCGCGGGCACCGGTTTCCGCTTCGCGATACGGGTAAGGCGAGGGTGTGAGCAGAGAAGTTCCGCCGGCCGCCATCGGCGAACCGAGGGCAGTGTGGCACACCTCCAGCTATCGTGGGGGCAGTCCGCACTCGGGGTGCGGGAGCCCGGCGCGACCACGACCTCCAGGAGGTTAGGCGTATGACGCAGTTGGCGAGTGCAGGCGGGGACACCAGCGCCGACAATGTGGGCAGTCGCGGCGGTGAATCCGTCGCGCCCCGGCCCTATGTGCTGTCGGCGGCCCCGGGCCCCTTGGACGCCGAGGAGCTGGAATGCCTCGACGCGTGGTGGCGGGCCGCCAACTATCTGTCGGTGGGACAGATCTATCTGATGGCGAATCCGCTGGTGCGCGAGCCCTTGGCGCCGGAGCACATCAAGCCCCGGCTGCTCGGCCATTTCGGCACCGTGCCGGGGCTGAACCTGGTCTGGGTGCATGCCAACCGCGCCATCCTGGCCCGCGATCTGAACGCCGTGTTCGTCGCCGGGCCCGGGCACGGCGGACCGGGACCGAATGCCTGCGCCTGGCTCGAGGGCACCTATTCCGAGTTGTACAGTCATGTGCCGCGCGACGGCGAGGGCATGCGCGCGCTGTTCGCCCAGTTCTCCTTTCCGGGAGGCGTTCCCAGCCATTGCGCGCCGGAGACGCCGGGCTCCTTCCACGAAGGCGGGGAGCTGGGTTATTCGCTGTTGCACGCGTTCGGGGCCGCGCTGGACAACCCGGATCTCACCGTGTTCTGCGTAGTGGGCGACGGCGAAGCCGAGACCGGTCCGCTCGCGGGCAGTTGGCACTGCAACAAGTTCCTGAACCCGGCGCGCGACGGCGCGGTCGTGCCGATTCTCGCCCTCAACGAGTACAAGATCGCGAATCCGACCCTGCTGGCCCGCATCCCCGAGGACGAGCTCGTCTCGCTGCTGCGCGGGTACGGCTACGAACCGCTGATCGTCGCCGGCGCCGAGCCGGCGCGGGTACATCAGGACATGGCCGCCGCCGTGGACACCTGCCTGGAGCGGATCGCGCAGATCCAGCGGGCCGCGCGGGACGGAAGCGATACCACCCGCCCGCACTGGCCGATGATCGTACTGCGCACCCCGAAGGGCTGGACCGGGCCGCCGATCGTGGACGGCGATCCGGTGGAGGGCACATTCCGCGCCCATCAGGTCCCGCTACCGAGTGCCCGGGACGACGCGTCGCATCGGGTGGTGCTCGAGGAATGGCTGCGCTCCTACCGGCCCGAGGAACTGTTCGACGAGACCGGTGCGCCCGTCTCGGAGTTACGCCGGCTGGTACCGGCCGGCGGCCGGCGGATGAGCGCCAATCCGGTGGCCAACGGGGGCGCGCTGGTTCGGGATCTGCGGTTGCCCGACTGGCGCGGTCATGCCGTCGATGTCACCGAGCCGGGCCGGACGGCACACGAGGCGACCCGGGTGCTCGGCGGCTGGTTGCGGGAGGTCACCGCGGACAATCCCGATAATTTCCTGACCTTCGCCCCCGATGAGCTGGCCAGCA
Organism: Nocardia sp. NPDC004568; assembly: GCF_040609955.1. NCBI lineage: Bacteria > Bacillati > Actinomycetota > Actinomycetes > Mycobacteriales > Nocardiaceae > Nocardia > Nocardia sp. NPDC004568. The sequence goes on along the minus strand of NZ_JBEXLL010000066.1, from coordinate 2,090 downwards.
ACCGGCTGCAGGACATCCTCGCGGTCACCGGACGCAACTGGCAGGCCGAGATCGGTGTCCACGACGAGAAACTGGATCGCCGCGGCCGGGTGATCGAGGTGCTCTCCGAGCATATGTGCCAGGGCCTGCTCGAGGGATATCTGCTCACGGGCCGGCACGGAGTGTTCACCTGCTACGAGGCGTTCGTCCACATCGTGGACGCCATGTTCAACCAGCACGCGAAATGGCTGGACGCGAGCGCGGAGGTGCCGTGGCGGCAGCCGCTGGCGAGTCTGAACTATCTGCTGTCGTCGCATGTATGGCGCCAGGACCACAACGGTTTCACCCATCAGGACCCCGGCTTCCTCGACGTGGTGCTGAACAAGAAACCCGAGATCGTGCGGGTGTATCTCCCGCCGGACGCCAATACCCTGCTGTCGGTGTACGACCACTGCCTGCGCTCCCGGCACTACGTGAACGTCGTGGTCGCCGGTAAACAACCGCAACCGGATTGGCTCGGGCCCACCGATGCCGCACTGCACTGCGCCCGCGGTATCGGTATCTGGGAGTGGGCGGGCCATCGCGACGAACCGGCCACCACCCCCGATGTGGTCCTCGCCTGCGCCGGTGACGTACCGACCCTGGAAACGCTGGCCGCCGCGGCGATCCTGCGCGAGGAACTGCCCTGGCTGCGGGTGCGGGTGGTGAACGTGGTCGATCTGATGCGGTTGCTCCCGGCCGACGAACATCCGCACGGGCTACCGGACAGCGAATTCGACACCCTGTTCACCCGGGACTCCCCGGTGGTCTTCGCCTTCCACGGCTATCCCTGGTTGATCCACCGGCTCACCTACCGCCGCACCAACCATTCGGGCCTGCACGTGCGGGGGTACAAGGAACGCGGCACCACCACGACCCCGTTCGATATGGTCATGCTGAACGACCTCGACCGATTCCACCTGGTGATGGATGTGATCGACCGGGTGCCGGCGCTACGGCAGCAGGCGGCGGGGCTACGCCAGCAGATGGCCGACGCACGTCTGCGGGCCCGTACCTGGACCCGCGAGCACGGCGAGGACATTCCCGAGGTGGCGAACTGGCGCTGGCCCGGTCCACCGCCGGCCTGAGCGGCGTAGTCCGGGTTCGGGCCGCGGGATCGGGCCGGCCGGCTTACCGCGTTCACCGATGACGGCGGCCAGGCGGCGGCCGAACCGGCGACGCGCCGTCCGCCGCGTGGGCCTCGATCCAGGGAATCTCGGTGTCGCGTGAGTACGGGATGCACGCGCGCGATGCCGTCGGCACTCCCGGACCAGCGGCCGCGAGACGAGTCGATAACCGCCGCCCTGGTCGTCCCGGACCGAACTGCCGAGGGTGTGCGAGCTCGATATCGCGCCGTACGGTGCGGGAGGTGACGCCGGGCCGGGCGGCGTGTTCGGGCCGGTCCAGATCTGGCGTGGTGATGGTGGCCGGGTGATCGTGGCCGGCGGTGGGAGCGTCGGGGGGGTCGAGTGGGCGGGGCGCGGGACGGTCGGGCGTAGGACGGGCGGGGGCCAGGGCGCGTTCGCATATATGCGCCAAAAGCCACCCTGACCAGCCGTTATCGGACCGTCTGAGCCGCCGCTCGATCGTGCCGGCGTCAAGAGCCATAGATCGCAGTGCCGACGGACCATCCGCCGACCCGAGTACTCCGGCCGGAGAAGCTGCCCCGGCTGCGCGAATATCCGGGGGTCGCAAGGCCGACGTCGCCCATGCGGAGAACGACCTGGATATCGAGGCCCTGACCCGGCTCGTGAGCGGGACGGATACAGCACGGCGTCCGCCGTACCGACTCTCGGGTCCGAAGCGCGCCGGTCGCCGGTAGTAGCGCGGCACCCCGGGCGGCAGAGCAACTCATTCCCAGGCATGGGAAATGCATAGCCGCTTATCCAAACACTCGTGTACCGTACCGTTAAATAGCGGCACATAGAACTACGGACCCACATATATCGACTCACCGTAGAAGTTCTATCTGCCGGAACAGAACGGAGCACGCCATGACCATCACCCGCAACTTCGGATTCGTGAAGCGAATCGCCGCCGCCGCCGTGCTGGCCGGAGCGCTCGCCGCGATC